>DATEXK010000399.1:0-2560 GCA_035257065.1 Gaiellaceae bacterium
GCCGTCGCGCACGAGCTCGCCGAGGCCGCCGATCTCGGCCGCGATCACCGGCCGGGCACGTTCCATCGCCTCGAGTGCGACCATTCCGAAGCCTTCCCCCATGGACGGCACGACGACCACCGCCGACCGCTCGATCGCGGACTGAACCGGGCTGACATGCCCGAGGAACGTGATCGCGTCGGCGATGCCGAGCTCCCTGGCGAGGGCTTTCAGAGCTGGCTCGAGCGGGCCCCGCCCCGCGATGTCCAGGCGGAGCTCCGGTAGCTCGCGCCGCGCCTCGGCAAACGCACGCAGCAACACGATGTGACCCTTGATCGGAATCAACCGGCCGACGCAGAGCAGCCGCGGCACCGGGTCGGAGTAGGGCGTCGGATCCCGGTCCGGCTCGATGCCGTAGTGAACGATCTCGAAGCTCTTGCCGTCGAACCCTTCGACGTCCTCCAGGTAGCGGGCGAGACCGCGCGAGATTGCGATGTGTACGTGGGCAAGGCTGGCGAACGCACGATCCGCGACGCCGAAGTACGGCGCCTCCCGGAACTCGTTGAAGCCGTGCTTCGTGGAGAACCGCAGCGGCACGCGCGCGACGGTGCCGGCGAGCAGCCCGTAGGCGTCAGCGTGGACGAGATGCGTGTGGAGGATCTGAGGCCGCATACGCGTGAGGTACGCGGCAAGACGGAGAAACGCGATGGGATCGACATCCGTCCGGACCGGGATCGCATCGATCGGAACGCCGCGCGCCGTGAGCGCCCGTGCGAACTCCCACGCTCCGGGCTCGTTCTCGTGCAGCATCAGCATGCGCACGTCCCAGCCGCGCTCACGAAGACGCGGGAGTAGAGACAAGAGGTGCGCCTCAGAGCCCGAGATGCCGGCGACCTTCTGCAGGTGGAGGACGATGCTGCGCTTCATCGCCGGCCCACGGTAGCCACGACGGCATCCGCCCAGTGCTCGACCGAATGCCGCGCCGCGACGATCTCCCGCAGCTCCGGGCGACGCCGCTGGTCGAGCCCGACCAGGCGCTCCGCGAGCGCATCTGGACGGTCGGAGTCGAAGCGAAGCTCGGCGGGGAGCAGGTCGCCGAACGCCGGGCTCGCCGCGAGCACCGGCACGCACGACGCCGCAGCCTCGTAGACGACCTTGTCGGCCGACGCGCCGTGCGTCGCGTTGATCAACAGGTCGGCGCGAGCGAAGAGAGCCGGAATCGCCGTGCGCGGCACGGCATCTCCGAGCACGGCGTCGACGCCGATCGAACACGCGAGCTGCTCGAGCTCGACCTTGTGCGCGTCGTTCGACTGCGACCCCGTCGCGCCGTGCGCCTCGAGGGCGACGTGGACCCCTGCGCCCGCGGCGAGCGCTGCGCCGCGAAGAATCGTGTCGAGCCCCTTGATCGGCGAATAGCGGCCGAGGACGAGTGCCCGCAGCCCCTCGTGCGGCTCTCGCTCGTCGCGGCACGAGAACTCCGCAACGTCGATCCCGTGACCGATCGAAACAAGCTTGCGTGAGTCGAGGGGAAACGTGCTCCGGTCGACGGAGAAGACGACCGTCGCCTCTGCCGCCGCGAGACGGACGAGCGGGTGCCCTTTTGGGTGCGAGTACCAGAGCCCGATCGGCACGCGGAGCGGCCTGAGCAGCGGCGCCGCAATGACGACGTACAGGGGAATCATGTGCGCGAGAAACGCATCCGGCCGCGGCCGGAGCTCGCCCGCGAGCGCACGAGCGAACCGGGCTCCGCGACTCAGCTGCGTCGTCGCGCCGAACTCGTGGACGCGGACGTTCGCCGGGGCGATACCGGGCTCCGCCGAGTCGCAGAGCACGACGAGCTCGTCGACGCGGGCCGCGAGCGCGTGCACTTTCTGCACGGTGGCCGCGAGGATCGGGTCGCGCGAGTCCAGCTTCTGCGTGGCGAAGATCAGCTTGCGCATCTAGAAGAAGTCGAGATCGCCGAGTGTGAAGCGCCAGGCGCGCCGCTCCTTGGGCAGCGCCGGCGCGTCGTCGGTGAGTCGCTTGCCGATGAACCGGATCGTGCGAGGCGTGGGCACGAAGCCGGCTGCGAGATATGAGCGCTCTTCCCCCGGGTTCACCATCGCGACCGCGACATCGGCGTCGACGGCATTCACGCAGCGACGCAGCAACGCGGCCTTCCCTTCGCCAACGGCGTCGCAGACGACGGCCGACGCATACCCGTGCCACACCGCGTGCGTCACGACCGCCCAGCCCCCTTCCCCGTCGATGCGAGCATACGACCGCGGCGAGTCGACGTACCGCCAGTTCAAGTAGTCGGCGTCGCGGACGATGTGGTGCGCGCCGAATGACACGGCATCTCGTCGGTCGAACGGCTTCACACCGGACTGACGCAGCAGTCCCTCGCCGGTGCGCCGCAACCGCTTGGGCCGGACCCAGATTCGCAGCGAGGTGACATCCTCCCAGCCGAGCTTGCCGACGAGGATCGGGCCTGCCAGCGGATTCGTGAAACCGAGCGCCCAGGCTGCGCCTGCGCGCGCCGCTTCCTGCTCGTTGTGCAGCTCGAGCGTCGAGAAGACCCCGCGTCCTCGCTTCGCCGGCG
>DATEXK010000400.1:0-3131 GCA_035257065.1 Gaiellaceae bacterium
GTTCCGACGTACGCCATCGATGGGATCGAGACGGCGAGCGCCGCCGCCGCGAGCGCTGCGCCCGGACGCACCACGCGGCGCGCGAGCAGGTATGCAGGGACCACCGCCGACGACATCACGAGTGCGTTGATCACGCGCGCCCACTGGTAGACGTCCGTCATCGGGCCGAGCAGCTTGTACGCCGGCGACAGGAGCAGCGGGTACACGAAGCCGTAGTCGCCGTGCACGCCACGAATGAGGAAGTGCCCCGTCGACGCGAAACTGCGGGCCATATCGGAGTAGACGAGCTCGTCGACCATGATCCACGGCGAGGAAACCCGCAGGCCGAGCGTGAGCTGCACGGTCACCGACGCGACGTAGAGAACCGCGAGCCATAACCACATCGGCAGCGTCCGCAGAAGCGTCGACCACACACCCGGCGCGAGCCTCTGGCCCACCGGAGCGCGCCCGTTCGACGAGACGAGACCGACCCCCTCGAGCTCCGGTGCGATCAGCTCGGGGTCGAGGCCGACACCGGCAGCAGCCTCGGCGACTTCCCGAAGCACCTTCGCCTCGACGGCTCCGCCGCCGGCCGCCTCCTCGAGCGCGGCGACGTATTGCTCTGCAACCTTCGGCAGCGCGTGCTCACGCTCGATATATGCGCGTGCGGCGGCGCCCATCCTGGCCGCAGTCGCCGGGTCGGCGAGCTGCGCGAGCGCGGCGACGATGCCGGCAATCTCTGCGTCGCCGCCGACAGGCACCTTGAAGGCGACCTCGTCCGGGAGCTCCGCGAACCAGCCGAGATCACTCACGACGAGCGGCTTGCCGAGCGAGAGCGTGCGGATGGCGCTGCCCGAGGTCTCGCCCATCGTCGGTGCGCGCAGCAAGACACAGGCATCGCAAGCCGCGATGAGCGACCAGAGCCGCGCTTCCTCGACGTAGGGCTCGCGAATCACACCGTCCGTATCCAGGCCGAGGCGCGCGAGGCGACCTGCAAGGTCGAAGCCCGGCGCTTCCTCGCCGACGAGCAGCAGCCTCGCATCCGGGTGCGTCCGGCGAAACTCCGCGAACGCGCGCAGCAACTGCGGAATGCGCTTGTTCTCGTTCAGATGACCGAAGCACCCGATCAGCGGCGTGCCCTCGACCGCCACGGGCTCGATCACAGGCGCAGGCCATGCCGGATGCTCGATGCGCCAGAGCGGACCGTCGTAGCCGTGCTCTCGCGCCTGCGTCTCGGCGTAATGGGAATGGACGATCACACCTATTGCACGATCGAGGACCTCCCCTGCCAAGGGGAACTCCTCGGGCCTGACCTCCCAGAGCGGCGGCACGCGACCCTCGAGCACGCCCCAGCCGAGCATGCGCCCGGCAACGCCCGCCTCGCGCTCCATCGCGGTGAGGTACGCGTGGCCGTCCTTGCGCCCGATGGTCATGCCGGCCACGAGATGATGGATGACGAAGTCGTGCAACACGACGACGCCGGGGCGGCGGCGCAGCGCGTCGACGATCCAGGCGTGCGCGTCGGGGTCGTTGCCGACGTGGTAGAGCGCGACGTCGGCGTCCGCGACAGGGCGGGTACGTCCGGGTCGCACCACCTCGACCTCGACGAGCTGCTCGAGCGCCGGCAGCAGGAGTGCGGAGTAATCGGCGATGCCGGACCTACTCGGTGGGAGCGGCGAGAAGTACGCGACCTTCACGTCAGGCAACCGCCTCGAGGAGTCGTGCGACGCACGAGTCCCAGGTGACGGCCCGCGCGATCTCGCGACCCGCACGCCCGAGGGTCTGCGCTTCGTCCTCGTTCGCGCGGAGCCACTCCAGCGCAGCCGCGAGGTCTTCGCGCCGCGGCGCGACGACGAGCCCGGTCTCGCGCTCGCGCACGATGTCGAGCGGCCCACCGGCGTCCGTCATCGTGACGACCGGCTTTTCGGAGAGGAACGCCTCGTACGGGACGAGCCCGTAATCCTCGTTCACGGGCGCGTAGTAGACGCCGAGGCAGCGCGCATAGAGATCGGCGAGCTCGACGTCGCTGACCCGGCCGAGAAACGTCGCCCGTCCGCCGACGCCGCGGGCGCGGGCCAGCTCCTCGAGGCGCTCGCGGTCGGGCCCGTCGCCGGCGATCACGATCTGCACACCGGGCGCAAGCGCGGCTGCCTCGATCAACAGGTCGATGCGCTTCGCCCGGTCGAGGCGGTTCACCGAGAGGACGAAGCCCTCTGACGGCGCGGTGCGGAAGGCGAGCGGTGCGGGCGGCGGCGCGAGCACCTCCGCGTCGAGGCCGGTCGAGTCATGCAGGCGCCCGGCGACGATCGACGACGTCGTGAAGATCTTCTTCGCTTCGCCCAGCGTCACCCGGTCGAGCTCGAGCACCTTGCGTCGCAGCGCTCGGTCCTCGGCCGACTCGGAGAACTGCCCGAGCTCGGTGCGATCGAAGTCCCAGGCCTGGCGGAGCTGATGGAGCAGCCACACCACCTTGTTCGGATGCTTGATCACGTACGACGGGAACTTCGTCGCGATCACGGCGTCGATCGGCCGGCCGTTCGCCTCCTGGAGGTCGAGAAGCCGCCAGAGGAACGCCTGGGTCAGCACGCGCTCGCCCGGATACCACTTGAACGGAACGGTGACGAGCTCCGTCTCGTGCCCGTGCTCGCGCAGGGCCTGAACCAGCCCATCCGCGAAGATCTCGGTGCCGCCTCGCTCGAACGGCACCTGCGGCATGCAGACCGCGAGCTTCATGCTAGAAGAGGCCCGAATCCCGGGTCTCGAGCTCGTCGACGCGGCGCGCGAGGTCGTCGACAAGCCGGAGCAGGGCGTCGTTGACGATCCGCTGATCGGCGAAGGCGGGCTCGACGTACCACCGCATCGTCTTGCGGAGGACACGCTTGACCTGAAATGCGAGCCAGCCCTTCGCGCCGGGACGGCGCTCGAGCGGCTTGTCGGCGCTCACCGGCCAGAAGCGCTCGGCCAGGCCCCGCGTCGACGCGAGGTCGCGTGTGCCACGGTCGACGGCGGCCCGCAGCTGCGCGTAGACGTCGTCAACGGAAAGCTCCTGCTGGTCGGACATTTCGGCCAGAGTCTAAGGCCGCGGTGTTACGAAGTCGTGAGGCGGCCGACGGCGGCGTCCACGAGCAGCCGCACGAGCTCCTCGAAGCCGA
>DATEXK010000401.1:0-14868 GCA_035257065.1 Gaiellaceae bacterium
CCGGCGGGGCCGGCCGCTGTGCCCGCCTCGGAAGCCGCCCGGGCCGCCGAAGCCGCTCTGTGCGCCGAAGCCGGCCGGCCCGCCGAAGCCTTCGGGGGCCATTCTGTGGAATCGATGTTTTCTGTGCATGTCACGATAGTAAGCGATATATCGTGATCTGTCAAGACACGTGCAGCGTGATCGTCTTGACGCGCGTTGCGAAGTCTTTCTTGGATTGATCGAACACATCGCCGGGCGCGATGCGAAGGCGCTCCGCCCACGTGAGCTTCGGGCCGTCGAGGGCGACGCTTGTCGGCCGCCACGGCGTCGCTACCACCGTGGAGATCCGTCCCGTCGTCGCGTCGAGGACGGCGACCGAGCGTGTCCGCCGGAAGGCGATCCGCGTGCCGGAGGATTCAAGATCTGTGGCGGTATTCGTCGGGACGGGAGTCGAGCCGAGGAGCTGCCCGCTTGCGATGTCGTAGCGCACGATCCGGCTGCCGGCAAGGACGGCCAGCGTCGTCGGTGTGAGTGTCGCCGCCCGGAGGACGCCTGCCGGCGTGACGCTGCTGATGAGCGCGCCCGTCGTTGTGTTCCGGATCTCGATCGACCCGGTCGCGAGCGGCGTTCCGTCCGTGCTCTGATTGGTGTCGAGCGGTGCGATCGCGAGGCGGCCGGCGGTTTCGGCGAGCACGATCGCCGGCGGCGCGCCCGGCAGCTTGCGCGGCGTTGCACCCGTGAGCGTGAAGACTCCGCCACCGGAGACCTGAAAGAACTGCTGATCCGGCCCGATTGGCTTGACCATGGCGACGCCGTAGGCGAAGCCCGCGGCGTCGCCCGCCAGGCCCATGATGTAGCCGCCGTCCGTCCCGTCTCCGTGGAGCACGTTCGCCACGCGGTGACCGTGCGTCGCGCCAACCGCCGCGATGTAGACGTGCTCCGCGTATTCGAACATCCCGGCTCCGCGCGTCGAGATCCATGCCAGTCGGCGCGGCTCGAGCACCAGACGCGTTGCGGAGTACTCGAGCACCAGGCGCGGCCCGGAGCGAAACATCGGAATCTCCTCGTACGGATTCGTGTACAGGATCTTCGTCTCGACGCCCGAGCGCAGCGAGCGGACGTGGAGGGCCCATGCACTGTCGATCCAGGCGACGCGCCCGGCGTCGGCGTCGAACGCGCGCGCGACGCCTGGGAAAGCCAAGAGTGTCGCCGGCTGCGGGCCGCCCGCTGCCACCGCGGTGCCGGTGGCGAGAACGGCGACCGACGCGGCGGCAACGCCGAGCATCCGACGCCTTAGCCGGCCGACGCGGTCAAGGTCTCGAAGCTGTCCCATCTCGACTCAACGCCCTGCGGGAGCTCAGACGCCCACTGCCTTTCGAGCCTCGGCGAACTGATCGGCTGCGAAGTCGAGATCTTCGAGCGTGTGCGCGGCCGACATCTGCGTCCGGATGCGCGCGGTCCCCCGGGGTACGACGGGGTAGGAGAAGCTGACGGCGTACACGCCGAGCTCGACGAGCTTCGCCGAGAGCCGTGCGGCTGCGACCTCGTCGCCGATCATCACCGGCACGATCGGGTGCTCGCCGGGGAGCAGGTCGAATCCGAGCTCTGTCATGCGGGACCGGAAGTGCGCGGTATTCTCGCGCAGCCGGTCGCGCAGCTCGTGCGAGCTCTCGATCAGCTCGAGCGCGCGCAGGCTGGCGCCCGCGACGGGCGGTGCGAGGCTGTTCGAGAACAGGTAGGGCCGTGCGCGCTGGCGCAGCAGCTCGACGATCTCTCGGCGCGCGGCGATGTAGCCACCGCTCGCGCCGCCGATCGCCTTGCCGAGCGTTCCCGTGAGAATGTCGATGCGGTCGACGACGCCGTGGTGTTCGTGCGTGCCGCGGCCTCCGGGCCCGAGAACGCCGACGGCGTGCGAGTCGTCGACCATCACGAGCGCGTCGTGTCGCTCCGCCAGGTCGCAGATGCGGTCGAGCTGTGCGAGGTAGCCGTCCATCGAGAAGACGCCGTCGGTCGCGATCATTCGGTAGCGGGCGTCGGCTGCCTCCACGAGCCGCGCCTCGAGCTCGTCCATGTCGCCGTTCGCGTAGCGCAGCCGGCGCGCCTTGCACAAGCGGACGCCGTCGATGATCGACGCGTGGTTGAGCTGATCCGAGATGATCGCGTCCTGCTCGTCGAGCAGCGCCTCGAACAGTCCGCCGTTGGCGTCGAAGCAGGAGCCGAAGAGGATCGTGTCCTCGGTGCCGAGGAACGAGGAGAGCCGCTCCTCGAGCTCGCGATGCAGCGCCTGCGTCCCGCAGATGAAGCGCACGGACGCCATCCCGTAGCCCCAACGGTCGAGCGCTTCGTGCGCGGCCTCGACCATCGCCGGGTGACCCGCGAGGCCGAGGTAGTTGTTCGCGCAGAGATTCAGCAGCTCCTTGCCGTCGACGTCGACGTGCGCGCCCTGCGCCGTCGTCATCACGTGCTCAGTCTTGTAGAGACCGGCCTCACGTATTTCGGCGAGCCGGCCTGCCAGGTCGTCGCGCAATGTTCCGTACACAGCGCCTCCTAGATTTCGGTCCAGTCGAGAATCACCTTGCCGGACTGACCCGAGCGCGCGACGGCGAACGCCTCTTCGAAGTCGCGGTACGAGAAGCGATGGGTGATCACCGGCCCGATGTCGAGCCCGGACTGGATCATCACCGTCATCTGATACCAGGTCTCGTACATCTCGCGTCCGTAGATGCCCTTCAGCGTGAGCATGTTGAAGATGATCGGGTTCAAGTCGAGGGTGATCTCTGCGGTCGGGATTCCGAGGACGGCGATGCGGCCGCCGTGCGCCATGTTCGAGACCATGCTTCGGAGCGCATCTCCGTTGCCCGACATCTCGAGGCCGACGTCAAACCCCTCGGTCATGCCGAGCTCGCGCTGCACGTCGGCGAGGTCGCGCTCGCGGGGATCGAACGTGAGCGTCGCGCCCATGCGCTGCGCGAGCTCGAGCCGGTACGGGTTGAGGTCCGATACGACGACGTGCCGGGCGCCCGCGTGACGCACGACCGCGGTCGCCATGCACCCGATCGGGCCGGCGCCCGTGACGAGCACATCCTCGCCGAGCACGGCGAACGAGAGGGCGGTGTGCACCGCGTTGCCGAGCGGGTCGAAGATCGCGGCGACGTCCTCGTCGATCCCCTGCCAGTGGTGCCAGATGTTCGTCATCGGCAGCACGACGTACTCGGCGAATGCACCGGGGCGTTGCACGCCGAGCCCGATCGAGTGGGCGCAGAGATGGCGACGGCCCGCCATGCAGTTGCGACAGCGGCCACAGACAACATGACCCTCGCCGCTGACGAGGTCGCCGACCGTGAAGTCGCTCACGTTGGAACCGACTGCAACGACTTCCCCGACGAACTCGTGTCCGACGACCATCGGCACCGGGATCGTCTCCTGCGCCCAGGCATCCCAGCCGTAGATGTGCAGATCGGTGCCGCAGATCCCCGTCTTGTGGACGCGGATCGTGACGTCGTTGATTCCGGCCTCCGGCTCGGGCACATCCTCGAGCCAAAGGCCCTCTTCGGCCTTGGCCTTGATCAGCGCGCGCATGCGCGCCTAACGCTACAGCAGGCCCCTTTGCTTCCCGGAGCTCAGGGCAGCCGAGCGCGCGGAACATCGACCAGGTTGCGGTCGACGCGTCCGCGATGTAGCCTCGCCACGGTCAGGGCCTATGAGCGTCTCGTTCTCACGGAGGCGGCTGGCCGGAGTCGCGCTCGCCGCCGCGACGTGTGTCGTTCTCGGAGTCGCCTCCGGCGCCGGGAGCGTGCCCCTGAGCGTCGCCCCGGACGGACCGGGCGCGGTGTCGCACTTCGGCCTCGCGCGCAAGGACTGTCTCGGAACCGCGCGTAACACGACGTCCAAGGTGTGGTTCACCGTTGCGGACGGCGTGCTGAGCGACGTGTACTACCCGACGATCGACAACACGAACGTCGAGACTCTGCAGTACATCGTCACCGACGGCTCGACCTTCACCGATCTCCAGACGCGGGACATGACCTCGACCGTCCGCGCGCTGGACGACAGTGGGATGTCGTGTGAGGTGACGAGCACGCCCGCGAGCGGGAAGTACACGATCGTCACCGACTACGTCGCCGACCCGCGCACCGACGCGCTCCTGATGAAGGTCGCGTTCAGGGTCGACACGAAGCGAAAGAGGACGAACAACAGCGACCTGCGCCTCTATCTCCGGTTCGACCCGACCGTGAACGGCAACGGCGGCGGCGGAGCGGGGAACGGCGGCGCCGATTCGGCGAGCACGGACACCTCCACCGGCCACCCTGTCCTCGTCGCCTCGGACCCGAGCACGGCAACGAACGCGGTGAACCGCGACTACGCCCAACCGGTGTATGCCGCGCTCGACGCGCCCTTCGCCGAGGCGACGAACGGCTTCGCCGGCACCGGCAGCGACGGTCTCACGCAGCTCGACGCGTCGCACACGCTGACCACGTCGTACACGACCGCGAGCAACGGCAACGTCGTGCAGACGGCGCGGGTCGCGGGCGGCAACAAGCACGACGGCGGGGACCTCGACTTCACCGTCGCGCTCGGGTTCGGCTCGAGCCAGGCGTCCGCGGTGCAGACCGCGGAAGGTGCGTTGAGGGACACCTTCGACAGGGCCCGCGCCGATTACGAGAGAGGCTGGGACGCGTACGACAGGACGCTCAACGACCCGCCGCGAAGGCTTCCGGGAATCGACGGAAGGCGGGCCGCCGCGCTGCGCGACTCCTACTACGTGAACGCCAACGTGCTGAAGGCATCCGAGGACAAGACCTTCCCCGGCGCGATCGTCGCGAGCATGACGTCGCCGTGGGGACAGGCGATCTCGGCGGGCGACCCGGCCAACACGTATTTCGGCTCCTACCGAGAGGTCTTCGCCCGCGACCTCTACGAGATCTGGACCGGCCTGATGGCCGACGGCGACCGCGCGACGGCGCGCGACGCGACCCTGTTCCTGTTCCAGCGCCAGCAGCAGGCGGACGGGTCGATGCCGCGCAACAGCCTCGTCAACGGCAAGACCGCGCCCGACTCGTTCGGCACGCAGCTCGACGAGACCTCGTATCCGCTGCTGATGGCCGACGAGCTCCACCTCACCGACCCGTCGCTCTACACGGATCACATCAAGCCCGCCGCGAACTTCGTGGCGAGTCACGGACCCTCGTTCGGCTCCGAGCGTTGGGAAGAGCAGGGCGGATATTCGCCGTCGACGATCGCAGCGGAGATCGCAGGGCTCGTCGCGGCCGCCGACCTCGCGGACGCCAACCACGATCCGGTCTCTGCGGCCGTCTGGAGAGGCGTCGCCGACGACTACCAGCGCTCGATCAAGGGGTGGACGGTGACCACCAATGGACCGCTGGCGCCTCGCTACTTCATCCGCCTCTCCAAGACCGGCGACCCGAACGCGGCGATCACCTACAACGTGGGCAACGGCGGGCCGACGCTCGACCAGCGCTCCGTGATCGACGCCGGCTTCCTCGAGCTCGCACGCCTCGGCGAGCTGCCCGCGACCGACCCGGACATCCTCGCGTCGCTGCCCGTCGTGGACGCGACGATCGGCTCGAACACGGCGAGCGGGCCCGGCTGGCATCGCTACAACGGCGACGGCTACGGGGACCGTTCGAGCGACGGTCAACCGTGGGCGCCGTCGGGGGTCGGTACCGGACACCTCTGGCCGGCGCTCTCGTCCGAGCGCGCCGAGCAGTCGCTGCAGACCGGAGATGCGGCGGGCGCTGCGTCCCTGCTCGACGGGATGGACCGGTTCGCAGGCGGGGTCGGCCTCATCCCCGAGCAGGACTGGGAGAGCCCGAGCCTCGCGCCCTCGCCGTTCGGGACACCACCCGAGACCGCCTCGATCGGCTTCGTCAACGGCGGGCCCGCGGGGTCTGCCGGTCCGCTCAACTGGTCTGCCGCGTCGTTCGTGCGGCTGTTCGCGGACATCGGCGCGGGTACTCTCGGCGACCGGCCGCGGAGCACCTTCAGGCGCTACGTCGCGCACGCGCAGGGGACGACGCCGCTCACCGTTACGAGCCCGGCCGACCTGAGCGCCGTGAGCGCCTCGCCGGTCACCGTCACCGGCACGACAGCTCCGCACAACGCCGTGTACGTGACGGCCACCAACACGGACGCGAGCTCCGCCACGACGAGCGGCTCGACGACGGCGGACGCATCGGGCGCCTTCAGCCTCTCCGTCGCTGTGACCGGCGGCACGACCGTCCTCAACGTGGTCGCCGTCAGCGCGAGTGGTGGCACCGCGCACGTGACGCGCTCCGTCGTCTTCGACTTCGTGCCCGGAACGCAGCTTCTCGACGTCGTCGATCCGACCGGCGACGACAACGGGCCCGGCAACTACGCCTATCCGACGTCCGACAACTTCCACGCGGGCGCCTTCGACATCCAGGAGTTCCAGGTCTTCGACGACGGGACGAACGTGATCTTCCGCGTCAAGGTGCGCGACCTGTCGCCCACCTTCGGCAGCCCGCTCGGAGCCCAGCTCGTCGATGTGTACGCGCACGATCCGAGCGCTCCGCCCGGGGCGACCTCGACCGCCGCCGCCAACGCGTCGCGCAACTTCCAGATCGCCCCGGCCTACGCCTGGAGCCGGCTGATCCAGGTCCAGGGGTTCGGCCAACGGTACGAGGACGCCTCCGGTGCGCCGCTCGGCACGGTCGCGATCAGCGCGAACCAGATCTCGCGCTTCATCACGTTCAAGGTCCCGAAGGCGAGCTTCGGCTCGCCGGGGCCGGGGTGGGCGTTCACCGTCGTGCTCACGGGCCAGGACGGTTTCAGCGGCGACCAGGCGCGCGGCTTCCAGTCGACGCCGCAGGATTTCCAGTTCGGCGTCTGCGCAGCGCCGAGCGTGGATCCGCACTGCACGGTCGACCCTGGGAGCGTCCCGAAGGCGGTCGACGTGATTCCACCGGCGGGCGTCCTCCAGTCCGACGAGCTCGACTACACCGTGCACCACCCGGTCGTGCTGCAGGGCGTCGCGATCCCCTAGATGGTTGATGCCACGGCGGCGTGGGTCTGAGCCACCATCCAGGCGGGCGGGGTCGTGGCATCAACCATCTAAGGCGCGGCGGCCGGAGCGCGGCCTACGAGTCGATCGTGGAAGCGTTCCAGGCCGAGTGCGAACGCGGCCCAGAGCGGTAGGTAGTCGAGCCGGACGAGCCCGTCGATGCCAAAACGCGCCTGACCGTAGTTCCACGGGGCGGAACCGGCGAACCGGCGCAGCAGTCGGCCGCTCGCGTACTCCACACCGAGGATTCCGACGCCGTAGAGCGCAGCGCGAAGCAGGACGGGCCGCTGTCGAATCCGGTCATGTACCGGCTCGAAGAGCGGTTGCGCGAGCGCGTAGACCGGCACGTTCAGCAGGCTGCTCGGGCGGCGGCGTCCGGTGTGGACGAAGACGAACAGCGAGTCGATCGCCCAGCCCGCGAAGCCGTAGGCGAGCAGACGCGCGCCGGGCCTCAATCGATGGTCTCCAGGAAGGCCTCTACCGTCTCGAGGAAAGCCTCGGGCTCCTCGATGTGCGGCATGTGGCTCGACTCCTCGAAGAGCTCCCATCTGGCTCCCGGGATCCGCGTGTGGATCTGCTCGACGATGTGCGGTGTCGCTTCGTCGTGGCGGCCGGAGACGAGGAGCGTCGGCGTCGAGATCTCCGGCAGCCGGTCGGTGATGTCCCAGGTCTTCAGCGAGCCGATGCAGTGGAACTCGCTCGGCCCGTTCATCGTGTGGTAGACGGTCGGATCCTTCGCCATCTGCGCAAAGCTCCGCTCGACGCAGTCCGGCCAGGGCACGCGACACATGTAGCGGTCGTAGTAGACGCGTACCGCCGTCTCGTACTCCGCGGAGTCCGTTGTCCCCGCCTCTTCATGCCGCGTCAAGGTGTCCTGCACGTCCTGCGGCAGGTCGCGTCGCAGGCGGTTTGCCTCCTCGACCCAGAGTGGGATGCTGGCCGGCGAGTCCGCGATCACGATCGCCTGCAGTCCCGCGGGATGATCGAGCGCGTGCTCCATCGCGAGCATGCCACCCCACGACTGCCCGACCACCGCGTAGCGGCCGGCGACGCCGAGATGCTGCGTCAGTTCGGCGAGCTCGTCCTTGAAGAGCTGCACGGACCAGAAGTCGGCGGGCGCGTCGGGCAGGAGTGTGCTCTTGCCGCAACCGATCTGGTCGTAGAGAACGCAGGCGCGTCCGTAGCGCGCGAGATCGGCGATCGGCTCGGTGTAGTCGTGTGCAGCGCCCGGTCCTCCGTGGCAGATCACGACAGGTGTCGGGCCGGCGTCGAGATCGCCGACGATGCGATACCACGTCTCGTGGCCGTTCCAGATCAGACGGCTTTCGGTCATGGCTGTTCTCCTCGTAGGTTCAGTGGGTTGTGGCAAGCGGCGAAGCGGCCGTCGCCGAAGTCGACGAGCTGGGGTTGCTCGACGCTGCAGATCTCCGTCGCGTAACGGCACCGCGGATGGAAGCGACACCCGGTGGGGGGCTTCACCGGGCTCGGAACTTCGCCTTCGAGGACGATCCGCGCGCGCTGCACCTCGTCATCTGCTTCGATCGCCGGGATCGCGGACAGCAGCGCTTCCGAGTAGGGATGGACAGGGCTGAGAAAGAGCGCGTCGGACGGCCCGATCTCGACGACGACGCCCAGGTACATCACCGCGATCCGATCGGAGACGTGATGCACGACCCCGAGGTCGTGCGCGATGAAGACGTACGTCAGATCGAATTCGTCCTGAAGATCGTCGAGGAGATTGATCACCTGCGCCTGGATCGAGACGTCGAGCGCAGACACGGGCTCGTCGGCCACGATCAGCTTCGGGTTCAACGCGAGTGCGCGGGCGACGCCGATCCGCTGCCGCTGTCCGCCGGAGAACTCGTGCGGATACCGGCTGGCGTGATCCGGCGACAGACCGACGAGCTCGAGCAGCGCCCGCACGCGCTGTCGCGTTTCCGCGTGCCCGAGGCTGCGGTGGATACGGAACGGATCCTCGAGGATCTGCTCGACGCGCTTGCGGGGATTGAGCGACGCGTACGGGTCCTGGAAGATCATCTGCATCTCCCGGCGGAACGGCCGCAGCTCTCGTCGCGAAAGAGTCGTGATGTCGGTTCCGTCGAAGAGGAGCCTGCCGCTCGTCGGCTCGTGCAGGCGTACGAGCAAGCGGCCGAGCGTCGACTTTCCGCAGCCGGACTCGCCGACGATGCCGAGGGTCTCGCCGCGGCGGACGTCCAATGAGACGCCGTCGACCGCGTGCACTACCTCGCCGCGGCCGCCGCGGAACGCCGTCGAGCGCACAGGGAAGTGCTTGACGAGCTCCGTCGCCTCGAGCAGCGTGTCGCTCATGCGCTCTCCCGATCAAGACGCAGTAGTCGACGCGTTGCCGGATCGAGATGGCATGCGTCCGCCCTGTCGGGCGAGACACGGGGCAGGAGCTCAGGTCTCGTATCGCAGAGGTCGAAGCGGTGCCCGCAGCGCGGAGCGAAGCGGCAACCGGTCGGCAGCGCTATGAGCGAGGGGGGCTGACCGGGAATCGCGGTGAGCCGGCGGACGCGTGCCCTGCCGACGCGGGGCATTGACCCGAGGAGCCCCCACGTATACGGGTGCTGCGGATCCCGGAACACCGCCGCCTTGGGCCCTTCCTCCACGACGCTGCCGGCGTACATGACGACGACCCGCTCGGCGAGATCCGAGACCACGCCCATGTCGTGCGTGATGACGAGGATGGACGAGCCGTGGTCGCGCCGGAGCTTCTTCATCAACTCCAGGATCTGCGCCTGGATCGTCACGTCGAGCGCGGTCGTCGGCTCGTCCGCGATCAGCAGCGCCGGGTTGCACGACAACGCCATTGCGATCATCACGCGTTGCCGCATACCGCCCGAGAATTCATGCGGATAGTCATCGACGCGGCGCGAAGGGTTGGCGATCCCGACCTCTGCGAGCAGCTCGATCGTCCGCTTGCGCGAGGCCCGCCTCGACAGCTGTTCGTGTGCCCGCAACTGCTCCTCGATCTGCCAGCCGACTCTGTAGACGGGCGTGAGCGCCGTCATCGGGTCCTGGAAGATCATCGCGATCTCCCCGCCGCGCACGCCGCGCATCTCCCGCTGTGAGAGCTGCGTGAGATCCCTGCCGCGCAGCAAGACCTGGCCTTCGATGATCGCGTTCGGGTCCCGGATCAGCCGCATCACGGCCATCATCGAGACGGTCTTGCCGGAGCCGGACTCGCCGACGATCCCGACGACCTCGCCGACTCCGACCGAGAGCGAGAGGCCGTCGACCGCACGTACGACGCCGGTCTCCGTCCGGAACGACACGCGGAGGTCGCGGACTTCGAGCAGCGGCTCAGGCACGGCGCACCCGCGGGTCGAGCCACGCATAGAGGAGATCGACGACTGCATTCGCCGCGACGACGAAGAACGCGGCGTACATCACCGTCGCGAGGATCACGGGCAGGTCGAGGTTCTGCAGCGAGTCGTAGGTGAGCTTGCCGACGCCGTGCAGACCGAACACGACCTCCGTGAGCAGCGCACCGCCGCCGACGAGCGCTCCGAAGTCCAGCCCGAACAGCGAGACGAAGGCCACCAGCGACATTCGAAGCGCATGGCGCAGCAGCACTCGCCGCTCGCTCAGCCCCTTCGCACGGGCGGTGCGCACGTAGTCCTCCTCCTGCGCCTCGACGAGCGCCGACCGGAGCACGCGCGCGTAGATGCCGATGTAGAGGATCGAGAGCGTGACCCAGGGGAAGAAGAGCGACTTGAACCAGCCGAAGGGCGAGCGTGTGAACGGCACGTAGCCGAGCGGCGGTACCCAGGAGAAGAGGAACGTGTTGTGGAAGCGGCTCTGCGTGAGGAGATTGACGACTTCGCCGAGCCAGAACACGGGCATCGAGATGCCGATCAGCCCGATGATCATCACGGCCGTGTCGATCGGCTTTCCGCGGAACACTGCGGCGACCAGTCCCATGGCGATGCTCATAACGACCCAGATCACCGCTGCACCGAAAACGAGCGAGAGCGTCACCGGGGCGGCCTCGGTGACCTGCGGGATCACCTTTGCGCCGCGGTTGACGTACGACGTGAGGTCGCGCGTGATGAAGAGCTTCTCCATCATCAACGCGTAGCGAACGGGCAGCGGCCTATCGAGTCCGAAGTCCTTGCGCACTGCCCGCAGCGTCGCCTGATCGGCGTTCTTGCCCGCGATGCGCGCCGCCGGGTCGACACCGGGTGTCGCGAAGAAGATGAGGAACGACAGGACGCTGATCGAGAACAGCACGAAGATCATCGAGACGAGCCGGCGCACGACGAACCGCAACATCAGTCTCTCCTCCGCACCTTTGCCCGTGGATCGAGCGCGTCGCGGATTCCGTCGCCGAGCACGTTGAGCGCGAGCACGGTTAGCGCGATCGCGATTCCCGGCGCGATAGCGACCGCGGGACGGGTGTAGAGCAGATCCTGCCCATCGAGGATGATCGTCCCCCAGCTCGCATTCGGCTCCTGCACGCCGATCGAGAGGAACGAAAGCGCGGCCTCGGTCAGCATGTCGATCGCGAGCATCAGCGGGAAGAACACGATCACGGTGGTGACGACGTTCCGGAGGATGTCGCTCCAGATCAGTCGCCACGTTGATGCGCCGAGACCGATGGCCGCCTCGACGAACTCGCGCTGCCGCAGCGACAGCACCTCGCCGCGGATGGGACGCGCAACGTACGGGATATAGACGAGTCCGATGATCGCGATCGGCAGCAGCAGGCTCCCCGACTCGAGCCTGAACGGCCCGAAAGAGACCCCGCGAGCGATGAGCACGGTGGAGAGACTGATGGCGAGCAGGTAGACGGGGAATGCCCAGACGACGTCGAGAAGCCGCGACAGCACGCCGTCGACAAGGCCGCCGAAGAAGCCCGCGACGAGTCCGATCAGTGTTGCGACGGCGCAGCTGATGAGCGCCGCTGCGGTGCCGATCAGGAGCGAGTTGCGACCCCCGTACAGGAGGCGCGCGGCGACGTCGCGGCCCTGGCCGTCGGCGCCGAGGAAGTAGTGGTGAAGGTCCCAGGTGGGGCCGATCGGCGTCACGCCGAGTCCGAGGCCGGTCGTCGAGTCCTTCATCACCGGCACCGTCTTTCCGTTCACGATCGTCGAGCCGTCGAGATTCGACCGGAACGGATGCGTGTGCGCGACGTAGCGCGCATACAGCGGCGCGCAGAGGCAGAGCGCGACGATGACGACGAGCACGCCGACCATCGTCATCGCGACGCGGTTCTGCAACAGCCGTCTGCGCGCAAGCGCCCACGGACTGCCGGTGACCGCGGGGAGGTCGCCCGCCTGTGCGGGCACCTCCCCCACGATCATGCCACCCATCTAGGCGCGGTCCAGGACTACTGCACCCAGGACTGGTCGACGAGCCAGTAGAACTGCTTGCTGAACGTGAAGTTCCCGACCCGGGTCGACGTGAAGTCGACGTGCTTCGGCGTGAACAGCGTCGCCATCGGCGCCGCGTCGGTCACCTGCTTGTCTACCTTCGCCCATGCGGCGTTCGCCGCCGTCTCGTTCGTCTGCTCGAGCGTGAGCGCGGCATGCATCTGCGCGTTGATCTTCTTATCGCAGAAACCCGCGATGTTGATGCTCGAGTCGCTGCCTGGATGGAACGACTCGCAGCCGAACAGGATGTAGAGGAAGTCCGACGCAGCGGGGTAGTCCTGATACCACTGCTGGATGTTGATCTGGACCTTGTTCTTTGTGTTCTGAACGTAGGTGAAGAAGATGTTGTTGGAGATCGGCTTGACGCTCGCCTTGTAGCCGATCTGGTTCAGGACGCTCTGGATGTAGACGGCGACGGCCTTGTTCACCTCGTCATCGGACGAGAGCACCGTCACCTTCGCGCCCTTCGTCCCCGACTGCTGCACGAGTTGCTTCGCCTTCGCGACGTCGGGCGCAGACCAGGTCGCCCCCGGGTTCTTCGTGTACGGGCAGTAGTCGACGTGACCCGGGAAGCCCGGCGGCAGTACCTGGCACGAGGGAGCTGCGAGCTTCGGCCCGCCGAAGATCTTCACGAGCGCGTTGCGGTCGATCGCGTAGCTCACGGCCTGCCGCGCCTTCACGTTGTTGAACGGCGCGAGCCGCGTGTTCATCGGCGCGTACCAGAACGCGGTCAGCGTGTTGACGTACACCTGCTTCGCGTACTTCGTGCCCATCTCGTTGAGGCGGTCGGCCGGTGGTGCCTCGAGCGTCCAGTCGGCCTGGTTGTTCTCGATCGCGGTGATCTGGGCCTCGACGGTGAGCCCGAACGACTGCACGATCTGGTCGGGATAGCCGTCCGGCTGCGCCAGCTTCGACCACACCTTGAAGTACGGGTTGCGCTTCATGACGAGCTGCTTGTTCGGGTTGTACGACGCGAAGTAGTAGGCGCCGGTGCCCGGAATCGGCTTCGTGCCCGCGTCGCTCGACGGCGCGTTGGCCGGAAGGATCGACGCGTGTGGGACCGCGAGCTTGTACTTGAGCTCGGGGTCGGGCGCGATGAGGTTGATCGTCACCGTGTTCGCCTTCGCGTCGCCGACGACGCCGCCCTTGAGGGTGCAGGTCGCCGGCTTGGCGAGGCAGGCCTTGGCACCCACGATCCCGGCGTAGAACCCTCCCGAGGTCGGGCTCTTCACCTTGAAGATCCGCTGGAACGAGGCGACGACGTCCTTCACCGTGACGGGTTGTCCGTTGGAAAACTTGATTCCCTTGCGGAGCTTGAACACCCACGTCTTGCCGCCGTTCGTCGGCGTCGGCAGGTTCTCGGCCAGATCAGGCACGACGGTGAACGCCGCGTCGCCCCCGGCCTTCTCGAAGGCGAGCAGCCCGTCGTAGGTCGCCTGGTAGAGCTGCCAGTACTGCAGCGTGTAGTTGATCTGAGGATCGAGCGTGCCGCCGGCGGCCTTGGCCAGCAGCTTCATCGTCCCGCCTCGGTGGCTCGAGCTCTTCGCCCCCGACGAGCTCGCGCTCGCTGCGGCGACGGCAACCACTGTCAAGAGAATCATTGTCCTCCAAACCCGACTCATTCCTCTCTCCTTAATCCACGAGACGCTTCTTAGTGACCCCAGCCGAAGCGGGGATCGCCAACTGGAAGTCACAGGCGGCCGGAGCACGACGACAAGGGCCCCAGGCGAGCCTCATCGCTCATCGGCAGATCCCAAGCGGGACGTGCACACCGGCCTCGATGCCGACTAGCTTCTCCATCATGGGAGCACAGCCGCTCCGACCCTAACGGAGTGCCGGTCGTCCGTGCAACTCAGCTGGTCAGCGCGTGAGGATGCTGCCGCTTGTTGACGAGTGCGCGCGTGGTGGCTCGGCACGCTCGAGCGCGGGATCAAGGTGATCTCGATCACCCAACGGCCCGGCGAAGAAAGGCCTGTTACGGTTACGGGGCACTGTTGGTTGGTGACCCTGTCGAAGGAGCCGGGCCGTGACGGCGCTCGATCTCGCGCGATGGCAGTTCGGGATCACGACGATCTTTCACTTCCTGTTCGTCCCGGTCTCGATCGGGCTGGCGCTGTACGTCGCGATCTGCCAGACGTTCCATTTCCGAACCGGGAAGGACGTCTACGCGCGCCAGACGCTGTTCTGGGGACGACTGCTTCTGATCTCGTTCGCGGTTGGCGTCGTGACGGGAATCATCCAGGAGTTCCAGTTCGGGATGAACTGGTCGCTCTATTCCCGGTACGTCGGCGACGTCTTCGGGGCGCCGCTGGCGATGGAGGGGCTGGCGGCCTTCTTCCTCGAGTCGACCTTTCTCGGGCTCTGGATCTTCGGGCGCGGGCGGCTCTCGCCGCGGGTGCACCTCGCGACGATCTGGTGCGTCGCCGGCGGGACGATGCTCTCCGCGTATTT
>DATEXK010000402.1:0-3112 GCA_035257065.1 Gaiellaceae bacterium
TCCACTCTCCGTGGTCGCACTCGAAGAGCGGGAAGTACCGGGACTCGACCGCCAGCCGAGTCACTTCGGTGGACTGCGCAGTCGGATACCTCCAGCCGGGAGGACAGCCGCTCAAGATGTGCAGGAACCGGAAGCCGTCGATCTCGGCGGCTCTCGTGACCTTCGCCCTGAAGTCCCGCAGCATCGGCACCGAGCCCAGCGCGAGCGTCGCGACATACGGAATGCGGTGGGCCGCCATGATCCGGGCGATGTCCTTCTTCTGCCCCGTCTTCGGCGAGCTCGCCGGCGTCGTCGTCGTCCAGGCGCCCTCCGGCGTCGCGCCGGACTTCTGGACGCCGGTGTTCATGTAAGCCTCGTTGTCGTTGAGGACATAGACGATGTCCTCGTTTCTCTCGGCTGCTGCCGACACGCCGGAGAACCCGATGTCGGAGGTCGAGCCGTCCCCGCCCCACACGACGACGATCGTGTCCCGGTCGCCGCGCAGCCGCAACGCGGACTTGATTCCCGATGCCTCCGCAGCCGCGGAGGCGAACGGCGTCAGATGGACGCAGACCCCGAACGCATCGACGGGAAACACGCCCACAATGATCGTCCAGCACGAAGCCGGGACAACCAGGACGATCTTCGACTCCGGTCTCGCAGCCGCGAGGGCGCCGAGCACGTGCCGCATGCTGATCGCGGGTCCGCAGCCTGCGCAGGCGCTGTGGCCGGGAAGGAGAAGCTGCTCCTCCGAGACGATCTGCTCGAGCCAGGCAGCGGGCATCAGTACTTCCCCACCGGGACGTAGACGGGCCCGACGCCGGCTTGCTGCGCGCTGCGCGATCGTGTTTGCTGCAACGCCCAGCGCAGCGTGGTGGGAGTCACTTCTGCTCCGCCCAACCCGCAGATGAAGTTCACGGCAGCCGTCGCGTGCGCGAGATCGAGTGAGCGAACGTCGGCGCCGAGTGGGCCAAGCGAGCCGAAAGCCGCCGCGCGGTCGACGATCGTGACATACGACGCTCGCGCGAGCGCGGCAGCGAGCTCCGCCGCCGGGAACGGTCGATACGTGTGGACACGAATGACGAGCAGGTCGTCGTCGCCGTCGACGAGCTCCTGCGCCGAGTCGGCGATCGTTCCGATCGCGACCAGCGCAGTGTCGGCGTCGGGGTTGCCGGTGAGCTCGAGTGCAGCAACCTTCTCGCGTCCGAAGTGCGACGTGAACTCCGAGGCGATGGTCGCGACGATTCCGCGCGCGTCGTCCATCGCGTCCGCGACGTTGCGCTGGAATGCGTAGTAGTCGTTCGGCTCCGGCAGCGCAGAGAACGTGCGCGGTCTGGTCGGATCGAGCACCCAGTCCGCCGGCGGGCTGAATTCCGGCAGGAATGCATCCACCGTCTCCTGGTCCGGAATCTCGAGGATCTCCGACGTGTGCGAGAGCACGAAGCCCTCTTGGCACACCAGCACCGGCAGCATCGCCGTCTCGGCGATCCGGTAGGCACAGAGGACGCTGTCCAGCACCTCCTGCGCGGACGAGCAGTACAGCTGGATCCAGCCGGTGTCACGCTGGCTCATGCTGTCCGTGAGATCCGGCTCGATGCTCCACGGGGCGAACACCGCCCGGTTGACATCGACGACGACCAGCGGCACGCGCTCCCGCGACGCCCGGTGGAGCTGCTCATGGGCATAGAGCAACCCCTGCGACGACGTCGCCGTGAACGTCCTGACCCCGACTCGCGCCGCCGCGATCACATAGGCGAACATCGCGTGCTCGCTCTCGAGGTTCGCGTACTCGATGTCGTCTCGTCCCGCGACGAGATCCGCGAGCCGCTCGACGATCAGCGTCTGCGGCGTGATCGGGTAGCAGGCGATGGCGCGGGCGCGCGCGAGCATCACGGCGTACGCCGCAGCCTCGTTGGCCGTCAGCACGACCCGCCCCTGCGGCAGCGTCTGGATCACGCGGTCACCTCTTCCATCGCGATCGCATTCCGCACGGGGCACACGACCTCGCAGATGCCGCAGCCCTTGCAGTAGAGGTAGTCGACGACCATCGAGCCGTCGCTTCTCGAGATCGCCCCTTCGGGGCAGAAGAGCGCACACACGGCGCAGGCGGTGCACTCGTCGCTCACCACGGGTCGGTCGAGCGACCACGTACCGGTGTGGTTGCCGCGCGAGTCCATCGTGCTCACCGCGAAGAGAGGCGTGCTCGTTCGCTGCCCTTGAAGAGCGGGCGCCGACTCGACCGGCGTGTCAGCGGAGACCGCGTGCTGCTTCGTGCATCGCTCGTAGCCCTGTCTGGCAGCAAGGATGTTCGCCTCCGCGTGCGCGCCCATCCTCAACGCTACCGCCTCCTCGAGGAACGGAAGCCCGTCCGGAACGAGAAGCCTGACGCACGCGCCGAGCACGGCCACGTTGCCGAGCGGCCGGCCTTCGGAAGAAAGGATGTCGTTCTCGAAAGCGATCTGCGAGGCCGGAACGCGCGCGATGTCGAACGGACCTGTGTGCGGAAAGCGCGCCTCGCGGTTCAGCACGATCAGCCCGCCGGGTTTGACGGTGCGCAGGACCTCCGGCGACGGGGGTGACGGAGAGACGACGACCAGAACGTCGCACTCACGCACCTTGTAGCGGCGGTGGATGGGCGATGTCTCGTCCCAGCGCAGGAAGGCCGAGATCGGCGCTCCGCGTCTCTCGGCCTTGAACTCGGGAAAGCTCTGCACCCAGAATCCCGCACGGGCGAACGTCTCGGCGAGGATCTGCGACGCGAGCACGACTCCTTCTCCGCCGCGTCCGACAAGCAGCATCTCCTTCACGCTGTCGCTCCCGCGGTCACAGGCGGGCCTGGGTGGACGGAGTGTGGGGAACCGGCACCGACGAGATCTCGGAGCTTCCGGTCGTCCTCGACCACCGGCAGCGTTGTTCGGCTCATCTCGACCGTATGGTCCCTCGCCGGGCTCGACCCTGCATCCGGGAGATCACCGAGGGCCAGACCGTAGTTGTCGCGTGCCGGCGCTGAGCCCCGGTAGGGAAGATTCCCCGTTACCGAGGTGTCAGCAACAGTTCCGGCTCTCGCCGCATCGGTGGTGCGCCCTCAGCAGCACCCCGCGCTCGCAGCAGGCTGGATGACAGGCAGCGGACC
>DATEXK010000403.1:0-3847 GCA_035257065.1 Gaiellaceae bacterium
GAGCGGCGTCGAAGCGCCGGGACGCTTCGCGCGAGCGCGACGAACAACGCGGTGCCTGCCAGAACGCCGACGAGCATCGCGACGGCGAAATGAACGGGCGCTCGCGGCGGTGCGCTCGGCGCCAGCACGAGTAACCCGAGCCCGACGAGTGGCAGCGCGACGAGCGAGCTGAGAGGCATGCGGCTTCGGCGGAGGCTCATGTGGCGACCCCGCCGAGCACGACGGCGTAGACGACCGACTCGTCGACGCCGTCCACGCCGAGCAGCTGCTCGGCGCGCGCGTCGTAGAAGCCCCCGAGTGGCAGTGCCGGAACGCGAAGCGCCGCCGCGGCAAGCAGGACGTTCTGGACGACGTGTCCTGCTTCGAGCAAGGCGAAGCGGTAGCCGCGCAGTCCGTACTTGAAGCGCGTACGCCAGAAGACGCTCGTGAGGAAGACGACGGCCGTCGCGTCGCGCACGAGGCCCGGCAGCGTGCTCACGTCGTCCAGCTCTCGCTGCATGTCCTCGGTGCGCAGCATCTCGAGCACTCGCCGCAGCGGATCGAAGTGAAAGACGCCGGGTGGCGCGTCGTCGACGCGTACGAGAACCGGATAGAGCTCGAGCGGATACAGCGCCCCGCCGGACGGCACCGCCCTGCGGCCGGACCGGGACGATCCGTACCCTGCGTCGAGGAGCGTCGCGAGCGTGCGGAGGCCGAGCGGTGCTCCGTCGAGCTCGTGTGAGCTTCGGCGCGTCGCGAGTGCGGATGCGAGTGGTTGTTCGAGGGGCTGCGCGGGAGGAAGCGCGACGGTCGCGAGCTGGGGGTTCCGCCGCACCGAGCGCAGCGTCGCGGCTTGCAACTGCGGGCTGTGGGTGAGCCGCACGATGCCCTGTGTCTGACGCTGCGCGAGCGACGGCGAGATCTTCGATGCTTCGTGGTACAGCTCTGCCGGGTCGTTCGGATCGACGTCGGTAGGTCCGTAGACCAACGAACGAAGTGCCAGCTGCGGTTGCGCGGAAGTGTCTGTGCGGATCATGGGAAAGGGTGGGGATCCGCGTTGAGCTCGTCGAAGCGCAAACGCCGTGGTCGCATGCCGAGCCGAGCCGGCACCTCGTACAATCGCCGGCTCCCCAGCAGTCGCGCTCGGTGCTCGACGTCGAGGGGGCAAAGCTCCGGCGCGATGACCTTGACCACGCAGAGGCCTGCGTCGGCGACGTCAGGAGACGTGACGTCGACGACGTATGCCGACGCGTGCTGGCGCTCGAGGCGGTTGCAGAGCGCGTCGATCTGCGCTCGGAGGCTCCCGCCTTCGAGGGGAGGGACGTCGGCGGTGTCTCGACGCTCCTCGCTCGCGTCGAGGAAGGATGTCCGCGGCGCGGGGCCGTCGTAGGCGTAGTAGCGAATGTGCTCGTCGAAATCCCTGATCTCGTCGGCAGGGAGAACGAGCGCGCCGGCCGGGTCGGCATGTCGAATGGAACGCGCCCACGAGCGGACCCGAACGGCCTCGTCGAGCGCCTTCTCGACCGCGCGTTGCACGGTTGCGGCAGCCCCGGCACCGACCCCGAACGGCGCTTCGTTCGCCGCGTTGCTTCGCGCAACGCCGAGCACGACCGGCACGCCCCAGACCGCGCTCAGATCGACAGCTGCAACGCGCAGGCCGGTCGATGCAAGGAACCGATGCTCGAAGGCGGTGAGCGTCGGATCCACGCCCCACGAGAGCAGCGGCCACGAGAGCGCCGCAGTCCACGTGATCATGAACGCGTCCCGCTCGATCAGCTCGAGCAGTCCTGTCAGCGTCGCCTCCTCGAGCGTCGCGTGGCACGCGAGACCGTTGCTCGTCGACCGGCCGATGCACGCTTCGTGCGGACGGCGCGGCCAGGCGAGATACACGAGCTGCGCCGGCAGGTACGCCGGCTCGCCCTCGGGCAACCTCCAGCCGTGCACCCATGCCACCGGTGTGTCCGGCGTGAAGCGGTCGTATGGGAAACCGGGCTCTGCGTACTGCTCGTCGGCGAAGAGCGCGAATCGACACGGGTCGGCTGCCTCTGCCCCGAGCTCTCGCGCCGTTGCGACGATCGCGTCGGCCGGATCGGCGCAACACGCCGAATAGCGCTCGACAGCCTCGCCGAGTGCCGCCGCACGCGCGGCCGCGAGTGTCGGCCCCGCTCCTGCGCCTCGGTGCTCGCCGCCTCCGCCGACGAGCCCGCCGCAGTGCCCCGTCTGGCAGACGATGCTCGGCGCAAGGATGTCGTCGGGGCCCGCCAGCACCTCCTCGGCGCCGCGGACGATGCCCACGTAGGCGGAGACCAGCGATTCGAGCTTCGCGAGCGACGTGGCGAGCGGCGTGGGTGGGCGCACGGCGAGCTCAAGCCGTGACATCTGTCGCCTCGTGCCGTGTTGCCTCGTGCTGTGGCGCTTCATGCCATGGGGCGATCGTGGCGCGCCCGCGTCCGCCCGAGCAGGCTGGACAGCGCGGGACCCGGTAGAGCACGTGACGCGACACCGCCGGCTCGGGCACCTGTTCGACGGCGACCACGAGGCCGGGGAGCAGGCCGTCGGCGAGCGCGAGCCAGCGAAGGACTGCCGTCGCGGCGAGGCCGGCAAGGACGGCATCCAGCGCGGGGGAGCCGGGAAACGCGCCCTGTTCGATGCAGGTCGGCCGGTACGGCCTCGACGAGAGATTCGCCGCCCTCCGGAGCAGGTAGCACTCGTGGCACGCGGTGTCCCCCGGTACGAAGAGTGGGCCGACGGCTGCGATCAGGCCGTCGAACGGGAGGAGTTGCAGCCACGGTGTTCCCTCGGCCAAGGCGCGTTCGTTCCACGTCCGCACCAGCGGGAGCTCGTCGTCGCTCGGCACGGCGATCACGAGGTCGGCTCGGTGCGGGTCGTCCCAGCCTCCCCGGTTGACGGCGGGGACGCCCGACTCGCTGAGCAGTGTGGCGACGACGTCGGCGACGGGCGCGCCGCCGAGGAGGACGACGCGCGAGCGCCCGAGTCGAGCGGCGGCGGCGGCAGCGCCCCGATCGAGCGGATCGGTTGCTGCCAGCAGCTCCGCAGCGCGGCCGGCACCAGGATCGAGGTCCCGCGGGGTGGCCTCAATGAGCAAGCGCTGCTCGTGTAGGACGGTCAGCGCATGCTCGACCGCAGGGCGGATCGGCTCGCCGAGACACGCGACGATCTCGTCGATCCGGCGCATCCCGTTCAGTAACGGCAGCAGGGTCGGGAGGAGGCGCGTGGCTGCGGCACCGTTGAGCTCGAGCACGGAACCGCCATACCGCAGTACGACTCCGTTCTCCTCCACCGAATGCCGGTACCACGGCTTGAGCCGGGGCCGCTCGGGCAGCGGCGGTGTCTCGACGAGCGATTCGCCCATGTCTAGTACGGCAGCTCTGGGCGCGACGACGAGCTGCTCGAGAGGGTGATGCAGAGAACGATGGAGCAGCAGAGCGGGATGCCGGCGAGCGCAAGACCCTGTGCTGTGTGACCGCGCTCCGTGACCGAAAGGTCGAGGAGCTCCTCTTCGAACCGGTCGAACATGACCTTCCTCCTTCTGGTTGGACGATGCAGGGCACGCTAGCGTTGCCAGTTCTGACAATCAAGATGTCTAATTCGGACAGGTCCAGTGAGGATTCGAATAGCTCGTCCTTATGACAAGCATTAGATGTCTCGGCTACAATCGTCGTGCTTTGGCGGCTAACCGCGGATTCGACGTGCTCGTGCTCGGCAGCGGGGCCTCCGGCCTCGCCGCCGCCGTCTCCGCCGAGCGGGCCGGCGCCCGCGTCGCGCTCGCGACCAAGGGCTCGATCCAGTCCTGCAACTCGGCAAAGGCGCAGGGCGGCATCCAGGCCGCCTTCGGCGAGGACGACTC
>DATEXK010000404.1:0-7844 GCA_035257065.1 Gaiellaceae bacterium
CGCGCGCTCGTCGGCGCCGGCCGCGCGCAGATGCGCCTCGGCGCGCTGCGCGGTGCGCTCGAGCTGCTGAACGAGGCGCGCGGGTACGTCGAGAGCGGAAGC
Source organism: Gaiellaceae bacterium (assembly GCA_035257065.1). Classification (GTDB taxonomy): domain Bacteria; phylum Actinomycetota; class Thermoleophilia; order Gaiellales; family Gaiellaceae; genus Palsa-739. The sequence continues at coordinate 103 of DATEXK010000404.1, forward strand.
TTCTCGGACGTCGAGCGGGCGGAGGTCTTCTACATCCTCGGCGTCTGTCGCTACCAGCTGAACAGCGTCCAGACGGCGGTTGCGCTGCTCAACGAGGCGCTCAGCCTCGCCGAGCGCTCGGGGCTCCCGTCCGACTCGCTGCGTTCGAACATCCTTTCCTGGCGCTCGCGGTGCTGGCGCCGTCAGCGCGACTACGAAGCCGCGCGCGAGGACATCGAGCGCGCGCTGCAGCTCGCGGAGGACGCAGACGACCCGCGCACGATCGGCGCCGCGTATTTCCAGGCCTCGCTCGTCGCCGACCGCGAGGGGCACTGGGTGCTCGCCCGCGGGTATGCCGAGAAGGCGCGTGCCGCGTACGAGGAGCTCTCCGACAAGGTGCACGTCGGGCAGCTCACGAACAACCTCGGCGGCCTGAACTTCCTGCTCGGCAAGACCGACGAGGCGATCGTGCTGCTCAAGGCGGCATTCGGGATCGCGCTCGAGACCGGCCGTGACGCAGACGCCGCGCAGGCCGTGTCCTCGCTCGCACAGATTCACCTGCGCACCGGCAACGTCGACCAGGCCGAGGAGCAGGCGCGGCACGCACTGCGATTGCTCGACGGCTCCGAGGAGTACGTCGACGAGATCGGCAACGCGCAGCTCGTGCTCGGCCGCTCGCTGCTCGAGCAGGACCGGCTCGACGAGGCCGAGGCGGCCTTCGCCTCCGCCGAGGCGAGCTTCGGGCAGCTCGGCTCCGCCAGCCACCGTGCCGCCGCCTGGGTTGCGCGCGGCGATCTCGCGGCCCGGCGGAACGACGACAGGCTTGCAGCACACCTCTACCGCACCGCCGCTGAGGCGCTCCAGGACGTGCGGTTCTAATGCGGAAGGGAGGTGGATCCATGTTGAAGTCAAGGTTCATCACGCTCACGCTCGTGCTCAGTGCGAGCCCGATGGCGTTCTTCCTTGCGCGGTTGGCGCTTGGCACGAAGACCGGTGGCATGAGCGACGGCGGCGGCTTGGCGTCCTAACGCCCTGAGCTGCCGCCGTCACGCCGGGATGTGCGATTGACAGCGGCGGAAACGGCGGGTCCGCGGCCTTCGGGCATACCCGCCGGCATTCCGCGCAAGCAGCATTCGTTCCGCGTTCAGCGCGGGCAGAGCAGATAGTCGTAGGTGCTCGTACGCTCCGAGCGGTCTCATCGCGTGCCGACGGCGGTCGGCACGCACGCTGGAGCGGGATCCTGCGCGGTCCGGCAGGGCCTACTTGCCTTGACCACGCCGTCTTTCTTATACTCCAGGGTTCGCGCTTCAAAAAGGATAGTAAGGAGAGAGAACAGATGACTCTGACCATCGGCGACACCGCGCCCGATTTCGAGGCGCAGACGACGGAAGGCACGATCAAGTTCCACGACTGGATCGGCGACTCCTGGGCGGTGCTGTTCTCGCACCCGCGGGACTTCACGCCGGTCTGCACGACGGAGCTGGGCTACATGGCGAAGATCAAGCCCGACTTCGACAGCCGCAACGTCAAGGTGATCGGGCTCTCCGTCGATCCGCTCGACAACCATGAGAAGTGGGCTGCCGACATCGAGGAGACGCAGGGAACCGCGCCGAACTACCCGATGATCGCCGACGTCGACTTCAACGTCTCGAAGTTGTACGGGATGCTTCCCGGGGACGTCTCCGGCGATCCGACCGCACGCACTGCGGCCGACAACCAGACGCTGCGGAATGTCTTCGTCATCGGCCCGGACAAGAAGATCAAGCTCGTCCTCATCTACCCGATGACGACGGGGCGCAATTTCGACGAGGTGCTGCGCGTCATCGACTCGCTGCAGCTGACCGCGAACCACAAGGTCGCGACGCCGGCGCAGTGGCAGCAGGGCGACGACGTGATCATCGCGGGCTCCGTGTCCGACGAGGCCGCCAAGGAGACGTATCCGGACGGCTGGAAGTCGCCGAAGCCGTACATCCGGATCGTCCCCCAGCCGCAGTAGACCGCTTCCGGCGTGTTGCTCGCCGCGCGTCGATCAGGCGCCGGCGAGCGGCACGTCGCCGTTGCTCGAGCCGGTTCGCTCGATCACGACCTGCGGGACTCGCGCGTGCGGGCTGAGACGCAGGCACATGCGCACGATCTCGGCGCAGTCTTCGGGCTGGATCATCTCGTCGCCCGGAATGCCGGACCATTCCGCCATCGGCGTGTCGACGAAACCCGGGCAGATCGCGACGGCGCGCACGCCGTCCGCGTCGAGCTCCTCGTTCAGCGAGCGCGTGAGCGAGATGACGGCGGCCTTCGTCGCTCCGTACGACGAAAGGCCCGGTGTCGGCAGCGTGCCCGCGATCGATGCGAGATTGACGATCCAGCCGCGCGACTCGCGCAGCATGGGGATCGCCTTCTGCGTCACGAGGAAGAGGCCGCGCAGGTTGACCCCGATGGTGAGATCGAGGTGCTTCGCGGAGAGGCTCTCGACCGTGCCGGCGATGCCGATGCCCGCAGAGTTGACGAGCATGTCGAGGCGGCCGAACCGCTCGCGATGCCCCGCGACGAGCCGCTCGCAGGCGGCTTCATCGGCGACGTCTGCCGCGACGGCGACGGCGCCGAGCTCCTTCGCGGCAGCCTCGACCTTCTCGGGACGGCGAGACGCGAGCGTCAGGTCGTAGCCCTCGTCGCGCAGCATGCGCGCGATCGCGAGCCCGATACCCGACGATCCGCCCGTGACGATCGCCGCGCGTTCCACGGCTCCTGTCTACAGGTCGTGAGACCAGGAGGTCAAGCCACCTCGGCAGCGAACCTACCGCCGAGGGTGCCGTCTACAGGTCCCTCCTCTCCCCAGGAGTCGGCGGCCACGGCCGCCGTCTCCATACAGTGAGCGGGATGGACGGGCAGACGCTCACGGGCCTGACGGTCGGCGGAGGCTGCGCGGCGAAGTATTCCGCTGCGCGGCTCGAGGAGCTACTGAAAGGCTTCGTCCCCGTCGAAGCCGAGAACCTGCTCGTCGGGCTCTCGCCTGCGGACGACGCGGCCGTCTACAAGCTCGACGACGAGCGCGCGCTCGTCTTCACGCTCGACTTCTTCCCGCCGCTCGTCGACGATCCCGCGACCTTCGGCCGCATCGCGGCGACCAATGCGCTGAACGACGTCTTCGCGATGGGCGGCGTTCCGCTGCTTGCGCTCTCGATCGCGGCGTTTCCGGAAGAGCTGCCGAACGAGGTGCTCGCGGCCGTCTTCTCGGGCGCCGACGAACAGGTGCGCGCAGCCGGTGCGCTGCTCGCCGGCGGACACACGATCCGCGACGCCGAGCCGAAGTACGGGCTCGCTGTCGTCGGCACGGTGCATCCGGAGGGCATCTGGCCGAAGAGCGGCGCGCGCGCCGGCGACGCGGTCTTCCTGACGAAGCCGCTCGGCACGGGGCTCGTGCTCGCCGGCCACGGCAAGGAGCTCGCCGGGGTTGCGGAGCACGCAGAGGCTGTGCGCTGGATGACCACGTTGAACGGCGCCGCAGCCGACGTGCTGCGTCCGTTCCAGCCGAACGCGGTCACCGACGTCACCGGCTTCGGATTGTTCGGGCATGCGCACGAGACTGCAGAGCGAAGCGGTGTACGTATCTGCATCGACGCGGGCGCGATGCCCGCGCTTCCCGGCGCGCTCGAAGTCGCGCGACAGGGCGTGCGAACGGGCGGCGACCCGCGCAACCGCGACTTCGCAGGCCCGCACGTCGAGAGCGACGGCGTCGCCGACGATCTTCTCGCGTTGGGCTACGACGCGCAGACGGCGGGCGGCCTGCTCGTGACGCTCCCGGCCGACAAGGCGCTCTCGCTCGAGGCGGAGTTCCGCGCGCGCGATCTCTTCCTCCGGCGCATCGGCGTGGTCGAGGCCGGCGCCGGCGTGCTCGTCCGTTAGAGAAGGCTCTAGCTCAGCTCGCGACGTCGCGCGAGGATCCGCTTGCGCTTCTCGACGAGCTCGCCCTCGAGGAGCTCGAGCTCCCGCATGCGACGCCGCACGAGCTCGAGCTGCGTGTCGACGTGTGGGAGTGCCGCGTCGAGAAGCTGCAACCGTTCGCTATCGGACTCCGTCGCTTCGAAGCGACGCCGGATGGCAGACCGCGCCACCTCGGCCTCGACAAGCTGCTTCAGCTCCTCGAGCGAGAGGTTGAGCAGGTCGCGCAGCCTGGTCAGCTCGAGGAGGCGGTCGACGTCTGCTTGCTCGTAGAGGCGATGCTCACCCTTGCGGCGTTCGCTGGAGTCGAGCAGGCCGATCTCCTCGTAGTAGCGAATCGTTCGCGGCGTTACCCCGGTGCGTTCCGCCACTTCGCCGATGCGGATCACGCGATCACCTCGATGACGTCTATGTGTTCGATCTCCCGAATGTGGGCCGGACGAAGCAGCGAGACGGCGGCGCCGAGGAGCGATACGGCGGCGAGCACCCAGAGCGCGACGTGCATGTTCGAGATGAACGGGTCGAGCTGCTTCGCCGAGAGCCCCGATGCGACGCCGGAGAAGATGCTGAAGAGAACGTTCTTTGGGACGGCGGCGGTGATCACGGCCATGACGAAGGCGATCGAGAGCACGGCTCCCGTGTTGGTCAGCATCATCCGGATGCCCGACGCGATACCGCGGCGGCGCGCCGGGACGGCGCCCATCATCGCGGACGTGTTGGGGCTGTTGAAGATGCCCGAGCCGACGCCGACGAGCGCGAGCCACAACGCCGACCACGCGTACGGCGTGTGCGCGTCTAGCGTCGTCATCCCGGCGATCCCGACAGCGCTGATCAGCATGCCGAGCGCGGAGAGCATGCGCGATCCGTGCCGGTCGGCGACGATCCCCGCGAGCGGCGATGCGACGAGCATGCCGATCGCAAGCGGCGAGAGCTCGAGCCCGGCCATGATCGGCGACTGGCCCTGCGGCCCCTGGAAGTAGAAGACGAAGAGAAAGGTCAGCGCGAAGCGCGCGAACCCGTTCAGGAACGCGGTCGTCGCAGCGGCGGCGAAGAGCCGGTCCTTGAACAAGGTCAGATCGAGCATCGGCGAGCGGCTGCGCCACTCGATCAGAACGAAGAGCGGGATCAGCACAGCGGCCGCCGCGAAGCCGCCGATCACCAGCGGATCGCCCCAGCCGCCGAGGCCGGCCTTCGACAGCGCCAACACGAGACCGGTCAGCCCGACGACGAACGTGAGCGTTCCGAGCACGTCGAGTCCGCGCTCGTCACTCGTCCCGGTCATCTCGTGCAGCACGAGGTAGCCCCACGCGGCGCCGATCAGCCCGAGCGGGACGTTGAACCAGAAGACCCAGGGCCACGAGATCGCGACGAGCGCGCCGCCGAGGACGGGGCCGATGACGAGGCCCACCGCACCCAACATGACGTTCGTGCCCATCGCGAGCCCGAGCTCGTTCCGTGGGAACGCATCGGTGACGAGCGCGCCGGCGTTCGCGAACAGGAAGGCGCCGCCGATGCCCTGGCCGATGCGCCAGAGGATCAGCTGCGTTCCGCTGCCGGCAAAGCCGGCGCCGAGCGAGGCAAGCGAGAAGAGGGCGAAGCCGAGCACGAAGGCGTGTTTCCGGCCGAACAGATCCGAGAGCCGGCCCGCGTTCAGCAGCAGGACGGTCGAGGCGATCATGTAGACGAGGATCACCCAGACGAGTTGCAGCAGCGTCGTGTGCAGGCTCCGCTCGAGGTCGGGCAGCGCGATGATCAGCGTCCCGGAGTTCAGCGTCGCGAGCAGCATGCCGAGGCTCGTGCATGAGAGCACCCACCACTTGTAGTGCTCGCTTTCCCGGCGTGTCCGTAGAAACTTCATTCTTACGTGAACGTGAGCTTAGCAACTGGGTATACGGCGTCTAGACTCGGCACATGCAGGTCGAGTCCGCCCCGCGTGCGCTGCCGCGGCGTCGCACGCTCGCGGTCTCGCCGGAAGGATTTCGGCGCGTTGCGCTCGTCACGACGATCGCGCTCGTGCTCATCGTCGCCACGGGCGCGACGGTTCGCCTGACCGGCTCGGGCCTCGGCTGCGAGCACTGGCCCGGCTGCCAGGCCGGCGACCCGCTGCCGAAGAAGGGCTACCACTCCTACGTCGAGTTCTCGAATCGCGTCGTGGCCTTCCTCACGGTGGTCGCGACGCTCGTGCTTGCCGTCGCGGCCTGGCGCACGCGCGGCCTCGCCCGCTGGGTGAAGGTGCTCGCCACGGTGGTGTTCGCAGGCACGCTCGGCCAGGCGCCGCTCGGCGCGGTCACCGTGTACTACCACCTCAACCCCTGGCTCGTGATCAGCCATCTGCTGCTCTCGCTCCTCGTGCTCGGCCTCGGCGTGCTCGTGCTCGTCGAGGGGTCGCGCCTGGTGCGCGGCGGCGCTGCGTCGCTCCCGGCTCTTGCGCGAGCAGGGGGCGTGGCGCTCCTCGTGGCGAGCGGCGTCCTCGTCGTCTCCGGCACGCTCGCGACGGCAGCCGGGAAGTATCCGGGCAGCTCGGGCGACACGCGTGTGCATCGGCTCGGCTCCTTCCAGCCGTCGGTTGCGCTGCACGTTCGCGCGGTGGCCGCGTTCGGGATCGTGTTTCTCGTGCTTGCCGCATGGACGTGGCGCAACCGCGAGCGCTTCCCCTGGCTGCTGCGCGGCTGTGGGTTGCTGCTCGCGATCCTCCTCGGGCAGATGGCGATCGGCGAGATCCAGTACCGCACGTACAGCGACGTGCCGTGGTGGCTCGTGCTCGCGCACGTCACGGTGGCTGCTGCGCTCTTCGCCTGGACGGTGGGCGTCGTCGCGCGATTGTGGCGGCCTATCTCTCCAGGCCGCACGTAGACTGCGCAGATGTCGGAGCTGAACGTCATGTTCCGGCCCGAGCTGCGCCGGCCGGTGCTGATCGCAGCCTTCCGGGGCTGGAACGACGGTGGTCAGGGTGCGTCGCTCGGCGGCGCCTACCTCGCCAAGCAGTGGGACGCGACGCGGTTCGCCGAGATCGATCCCGAGGGCTTCTACGACTTCCAGGCGACCCGGCCGCAGGTGTCGCTCGTCGACGGAGTCACGCGCCAGCTCGACTGGCCCGAGAACGCCTTCTACCACGCTCCGATTCCGGGCAGCGATCGCGACGCCGTCATCTTGCTCGGGGTCGAGCCGAACCTCCGCTGGAAGACGTTCTCGAACCTCGTGCTCGGGCTCTCGCGGGAGCTCGGCGTCGAGATGCTCGTCACCCTCGGCTCGCTGCTCGCCGACGTTCCGCACACACGGCCGGCGCCTGTCACCGCTGCTGCAACCGATCCCGCGCTCGTGTCGGGGCTCGGTCTCGAGGCGTCGCGGTACGAAGGTCCCACCGGCATCGTCGGTGTCGTGCACGACGGCTGCCGCGACGCAAGCATTCCGTCGGTGAGCCTCTGGGCGGCCGTCCCGCACTACGTGTCGCTCGCCCCGAGCCCGCGTGCCGCGTTGGCGCTCGTACGGCGCCTCGGTGAGCTGCTGCGCATCGACATCGACCTCGACGAGCTCGAGCAGGCGTCGGAGGAGTACAGCGAGCAGGTGAGCGAGGCCGTGTCGACCGACGCCGAGACGGCGTCGTACGTCGAGGAGCTCGAGCGGCGCGTCGACATGCTCGAGGCGGCAGAGGACCTGCCGTCGGGCGAGAGCCTTGCCGCTGAGCTGACGCGCTACCTGCGCGAGCGCGAAGAGCAGGACGACGGCGGCGGCGACGTCGCCGACGGCCCAGCCGTCTAGCGCGAGTTAGACGGACTCGGCCGGTGCGGGAGCCGGCGCTGCGGGAGTCTGCGTCTCGGCCGGCGCCG
>DATEXK010000405.1:0-2147 GCA_035257065.1 Gaiellaceae bacterium
TGCGCCCACGCGTCGGCGTCCGGGCCGGCGAGCAGCACGAAGCCGTCGCCGGTGAGATCGAGCGTCGAGATCTGTTCGCCGTCGCGCTCCAGCCACAGGTGCGGCATGCGCGTGCCGGGCGCTCCGTGCGACTCGCGGGGATCGACGTGCACGCTGTCGTCGGCAGGGTCCTCGGCGAGGATCGCACGCGAGCACAGGCGCGTGCCGAGGTCGATCTCGAGGTCGCCGACGATCGGCTCCATCCCGCCCGGCGCCAGGTACGGCGCGGCGCGCCCGACGTAACGCGTGTAGGCCTGCTCGGCAATGAAGCGAGCAACCGGCCGGCGCTCGGCGTCGTACGTGGCCAGCAGCTCCGGCCCGGCCCGGCCCTGGAGCACCGCCGCGAGCTTCCACGCGAGGTTCTCGCCGTCATGGAGGCCGGTGTTTCCGCCGTAGCCGCCGTAGGGCGGCATGACGTGCGCGGCGTCGCCGGCCAGGAAGATGCGCCCCTCCTGGAAGCGGTCGGCAACGTCGGCCATCGCCTGCCAGCGCATGACGTCCTCGATCGTGACGTCGACGTCGTCGGAACCCAGGCCTGCGTGCACGAGATCGATGCAGCGCTGCTCGTCGAGGTCCCAGACATCCGTGACCGGATTCTTCGGGTCGCCCGTCGAGTGCACCACGAGGAAGCCGGAGTGGTACGGCTTCTCGATACGGAAGAAGCCCGCGAAGACGTCGTTCATGACCAGGATCACGCTCAGGTTTCGCCCGCGCAGGATCGGCTCGACGTCTGCGCGGAAGTAGATGGTGATCGCCTTGGAGAACACGCCCCGGCCGCTCATGCCGATGCCGAGCCCCTCGCGCACGGGGCTGCGTGGCCCGTCGGCGCCGATCAGGTAGCGCGACCGCACGGTCGACGTCTCGCCGCTCGCGCGGTCGCGAATGACGGAGGTCACGCCGTCGGCGTCCTGATCGCACTCGACCAGCTCGGTGTTGAAGCGCGTCTCGGCGCCGAGCTCCTCCGCGCGGGCGAGCAGCAGCGGCTCGAGGCCGATCTGCGTGACGAAGAGCCGCTCCGAAGGGCTCATGTCGCGCACGCCCTCGTTGAGGTTGGGGATGTGCCAGGCCAGCTCTTTACCCGCCAGCGTCTCGACCGACATGATCGCCCCGTCGGGCTCGAACTGCGCGTAGGAGCTCTCGCGCACCTGGTCCTCGATGCCCGCCTTGCGCAGGATCTCCATCGAGCGCTGCAGGATGAACGCGGCGCGGGGATGGATGGCGCTGCCGGGGTGCCGCTCGACGACGAGCGACCGGATCCCGTGCCCGCCGAGCAGCATCGCCGTTGTCATTCCGACCAGGCTGCCGCCTGCGATCAGAACGGGAAGCTCGTCGTCAGGCATGAAAGACCTCCGATCTTCTAGCGGTACTGCTCGATGAGCAGGCGCGCCAGGCCCTGCGCACGCTTCGCCGCATCGAGATCGCCCTCGCCGGCCCGGACGATCGCGCCTCTCATGAGGATGTGGAACGACAGAGCGAACTGCCCGGCGTCCCGCAGACCCGCCTCCTCGGCGAGCGTACGGATCACGCCACGGATGTTCTCGAGGTGCTTCGCGCTCGCGGCACGGATGTCGCTGCCGGGATCGCCCGTCTCGAGCATCACGTTGACGAACGAGCAGCCCTCGAAGTCGTCGCGCCGGAACCATTCGTCGAACAGGTCGAAGATCGCGAGGAGCGCCGCCTCGGGCGTGCCGCCGCGAAGCCGCGCTTCCTGCTCGACCCAGCCGTACGTCCACAGCTGCTCGCGGCGCTCGAGGAACGCCAGCACGAGGTCGTTCTTCGACGGGAAGTGCCGGTAGAGCGTCGCCTTCGCCACCGATGCGCGGGCGATCACCTCTTCGATGCCGACGCCGCTCACGCCCCTGCGTGAGAAGAGCTCGTACGCGCTCTCCAGAATCCGCCGGCGCGGCCTGCTTTCGGCCGTGGCGACGATCGCTTCGGTCATCGAGCCGACCTTACGCCAATGCGAGGCCGGTGGACAGAACGGTCTTCCTGGCGATGGCACGGGGTCGCGGTTCCGTCGCGCCCATCTGCGACGCTGGCAGCGTGCCGGGCCTGAGAACCGCCCCGTTCTTCCTGCTGCTCGCCGCCGCGGCGGCCCTTGCGACGGC
>DATEXK010000406.1:0-3850 GCA_035257065.1 Gaiellaceae bacterium
TCGCCATCCGGCGCGACATGCCGCTCGTCGCAACCGGTGACGTGCACTACCTCAAGCACGAGGATGCGCGCGCACACGAGGCGCTGCTCTGCATCCAGTCCGGCGACTCGTTGAAGAACCCGAACCACTGGAAGTTCGACACCGACCACTTCTACTTCAAGACGCAGGCCGAGATGGCGCTCGACTTCCCGGGCCAGGAAGACGCGATGCGCCGCACGCTCGAGATCGCCGAGCGCTGCAACGTCGAGATCGAGCTCGGCCGCATCCTGCTGCCGAAGTTCCCCACGCCCGAAGGCCGCGAGGCGTTCGACTACCTCGTCGAGCTCTGCGAGAAGGGTCTCGGGCGCCGCTACGACAAGGTTGGGCCCGAGCTTCAGGAGCGTCTGAAGTTCGAGCTGAAGACGATCCACGAGATGGGGTTCGCGGATTACTTCCTCATCGTCGCCGACTTCATCGACTTCGCACGGCGTGACGGCGTCAGCGTCGGTCCGGGCCGCGGCTCGGCGGCCGGCTCGCTCGTCGCGTACTGCCTCGGCATCACCGACATCGACCCGATTCGCTACGACCTGCTGTTCGAGCGGTTCTTGAATCCGGGCCGCAAGTCGATGCCCGACATCGACATCGACTTCGCCGTCGAGGGCCGCGAGCGCGTGATCAACTATGTGCGCGAGAAGTACGGCAACGATCGCGTCGCGCAGATCATCACGTTCGGGACGATGGCCGCGCGCGCAGCCGTCCGTGACGCAGGGCGTGTGCTCGAGGTGCCGTACGGCGTCGTCGACAAGATCGCCAAGCTCATCCCGGAAGGCCCGGGCCAGAACCTCGAGGAGCAGCTCAAGCCGGGCTCCGACCTGAAGGCGTCGTACGACTCCGATCCGGTGACGCGCGAGATCGTCGACCTCGCGCGCCCGCTCGAAGGGTTGACGCGGCAGGACTCGATCCACGCCGCGGGCGTCGTGATCGGCGCCGCGCCGCTGATGGAGGTCGTGCCGCTGCAGCAGAAGGGCCACGACCAGGAGATCGTGACGCAGTTCTCGATGAACACGATCGAGGCGCTCGGCCTGCTGAAGATGGATTTCCTCGGGCTGCGCAACCTCGACGTGATCGAGAAGGCGGTCACGCTGATCGGCGGCGGCCTCGACATCGGTGCGATTCCGCTCGACGACAAGAAGACGTACGCGATGCTGGCGCGCGGCGAAGCGACGGGCGTCTTCCAGTTCGAGTCGTCGGGCATGCGCGAGGCGCTCCGCCAGGTGAAGCCCACCGTCTTCGAGGACCTGATCGCGCTCGTCGCGCTCTACCGCCCGGGGCCGATGCAGTACATCCCCGTCTATGCGAAGCGGAAGAACGGACAGGAGCAGGTCACGTACGTCGACCCGCGGCTGAAGGCGATCACGGGCTCCACGTACGGCATCTCCATCTACCAGGAGCAGTCGATGGAGATCGCAAAGCAGATCGCCGGCTTCTCCCCCGCGGAGGCCGACGATCTGCGCAAGGCAATCGGGAAGAAGATCCATTCCCTCATGGCCTCGTTGAAAGGGAAGTTCCTCGAGGGCTGCGCGTCAAACGGGGTTACGCCAAATGCGGCCAACCAGCTCTGGTCGGATCTCGAGCAGGCGCAGGACTATTCCTTCAACAAGTCGCATGCCGCCTGCTATGCGCTGATCGCCTACCGCACCGCCTGGCTGCGCGCGAATCACGCCAAGGAGTACATGGCGGCGCTCATCTCCTCGGTGATGAACACGAAGGACAAGGTGCCGTTCTACGTCGCCGCGTGCCACGACCTGTCGATCGATGTCCTGCCGCCCGACGTGAACACGTCGATGATCGACTTCGCCGTCGTCGAGGGGAAGATCCGCTTCGGGCTGAACGCGGTGAAGAACGTCGGCGAGTCCGCCTGCCGCGCGATCGTGCGCGCGCGCGACGAGGGCGGCGCGTTCTCGTCGATCTGGGATTTCACCGAGCGCGTCGACCCGCAGACGGTGAACAAGCGCGCGCTCGAGTCGCTCGTCAAGTGCGGCGCGCTCGACTCGACCGGCGCCTCGCGCATGGGCATGCTCGGGTGCCTCGAACAGGCGCTCGCGTGGGGGCAGAAGCAGCAGTCCGACAAGCTGCTCGGCCAGGGCTCGATCTTCGACCTCGGCGAGGCCGAGGGCGACGCGGCTCCGCGCCACCATCCGCCGATCGCGGCGACCGAGTTCGAGAAGAACGAGCTGCTGAAGCTCGAGAAGGAGACGCTCGGGCTCTACGTCTCCGACCACCCGCTGACGCCGATCCGCGACCAGCTCCGCCGCAAGACCGACTGTGCGATCAACGAGATCGAGCGCCGCCGCGACGGCGAGATCGTGGTCGTCGGCGGCATCGTCGCGTCGCTGAAGCAGATGACGACGAAGAAGGGCGAGCCGATGGTGTTCGCCGGGCTCGAGGACGTCACCGGCTCGTGCGAGGTCGTCGCATTCAGCTCCGTCTATGTGCATGCGCGCGAGCTGCTGATGCAGGACCGGGTGATCGTCGTGAAGGGGCGCGTCGACCACAAGCAGCAGGGGGAGACGAAGCTCGTCGCGATCGAGGTGACGGCGTTCGAGGCGACGCCCGAGCGCCGCGAGGTGCGCTTGAAGGTCGACGCGCGGATCGCGGCGGCCGGCATCGTGCGCGAGCTCGCCGCGCTCGTGAAGGATTTCCCCGGCGAGGCGCCGGTCTACGTCGACCTCGTGACGTCGATGGGGCCGAAGCTGCTCGAGCTCGGCCCGAACTACCGGGTGCAGCCGGATCCGGACTTCTTCGCCGAGGTGAAGGCATTGCTCGGCGAAGCTGCGGTCGCGTAGCGCCGTCTTCTAGCCTGTCCCAATGCGCGTCGTTGGGCTCGACGGAACAAAGGGCGGTTGGGTCGGAATCGTGCTCGAGGACGGCGAGTTCGCCGGCGATCACGTGGTACGTCTGATCGAGTCGACGTTCGCTGAGTTCGCCGATGCGGAGGTGGTCGCGATCGACGTACCGATCGTCTTCGGGCCTCGCCGGGCAGACGCCGCTGCAAGGGCGTTTCTATCGGGGTCGGCGAGCACGGTCTTCACGACGGCTACGCGCGAGATCCTCGAGACGCCATTCGGCCGGGGCCTGGGCGTTTCGGCGCAGTCCCACGCGCTCGGCCCGAGGGTCATCCATGTGACCGACGTCGCGGAAGCTGACCCGAGATTTCGTGAGGTACACCCGGAGGTCTCGTTTCGAGCGATGAACGATGGACGACCGCTCTGGTATCGAAAGAAGAGCGCCGGCGGCGCACTGGAGCGCATCGAGCTCTTGCGGACGCACGGCATCGATCTGACGGACATCGGCGAGGCGTCCGCAGCTCCGCTCGATGACGTGCTCGACGCCGCTGCCGCGGCCTGGACGGCTCAGCGAATTGCGTCGGGCACCGCGGTCAGCTTGCCCGACCCGCCGGAGATGTTCGGCGAGCGCGGCGTCGCGATCTGGTACTAGTCGAGTCTCGTATCCGGCAACGGCGTGCAGCCCGTGTGGGGCCAGCCGCTACCGTACGTAGGTGAACGAACCGAATCTCACCGCCCGCCCAGACGATCTGCGCAACATCGCGATCGTCGCGCACGTCGACCACGGCAAGACGACGCTCGTCGACGCGCTGCTCTGGCAGGCCGGATCCTTCCGCGAGAACCAGGACGTGAACGAACGCGTCATGGACTCGACCGACCTCGAGCGGGAGAAGGGCATCACGATCCTCGCCAAGAACACGGCGGTGACGGTCGGCGACACGAAGTTCAACATCATCGACACGCCGGGCCACGCGGACTTCGGCGGCGAGGTCGAGCGCGGGCTCACGATGGTCGACGGCGTGCTG
>DATEXK010000407.1:0-16310 GCA_035257065.1 Gaiellaceae bacterium
GTCCTTGATCTTTTGCGTGTCGCCGACGGAGGTGCCGCCGAACTTCATCACGACGAGATCGCGGCCGCGCTTCACTGCGTCCGATGCGACCACTGGGACTGCCTCGTAATGGGCGGTTGCCATAGGCCTCAGTGTAGGCAGGACGGACGTAACCGTCGCGGAGCGGAACTTGTTCCGCGCAGCAGTGGGAGGTTCACCGGCAGCGGAGAAGAAGGGGGCCCACGTGGGAAACATGGTTTCCCCCGTGAAGCGAGCGAAGCGATGCGTGCCTACACTCAGGACGTGGCGACGACCCACTACGAGGCAGTCCCGGAGGTCGCATCCGACGCAGTGAAGCGCGGCCGCGATCTCGTCGTGATGAAGTTCGGCGGCACCTCCGTCGGCGACACGCAAAAGATCAAGGACGTCGCGCGCCGCTTGGCAGCCGCGCACGAGGCCGGCCACCGCGTCGTCGGCGTGCTCTCCGCGATGGGGCACACGACGGATGAGCTGATCCGGCTCGCGCACGAGATCTCACCTCAACCGAGCCCGCGCGAGTACGACATGCTCGTCTCGACCGGAGAGCGGATCTCGAACGCACTGTGCGCGATGGCGATCCAGGACCTCGGGCACGACTCGGTCTCGCTCACCGGCTCGCAGGCGGGGATCGTCACCGACACCGTGCACGGAAAGGCGAAGATCGCGGAGGTGCGCGGGAAGCGCGTCAACGATGCGCTCGACGACGACAAGATCGTGCTCGTCGCCGGCTTTCAAGGGGTGTCGTCGGCACACGAGGTGACGACGCTCGGCCGCGGCGGCTCCGACATCACGGCGGCGGCCCTCGCGGCTGCGCTCGGCGCGACGGTCTGCGAGATCTACACCGACGTCGAGGGCGTGTTCACGGCCGACCCCCGCATCGTCCCGAACGCCCGAAAGCTGCAGGCGGTGACCTACGAGGAGATGCTCGAGCTTGCGGCGAGCGGCGCGAAGGTGCTGCAGCTACGCTCGGTCGAGTTCGCGCGCAACCACGACGTGCGGCTGCACGTTCGCTCCACCTTCTCGCACGCGGAGGGAACGTGGATCGTCGACGAGGAGGATCCGGTGCTCGAGAAGGCAATCATCTCCGGAGTGGCGCACACCGACTGCGAGCCGCTGTTCCGTGTGCGGGACATCGACGCCGCGAAGCTGTTCGCGCGGCTCGCGGAGGCGAGCGTCAACGTCGACACCATCCTGCAGGTCGCATCCGACGAGATCGTCTTCAGCGCGCCCCTCGAGGATCGTGAAACGTGTGAGCAGCTGCTCGGCTCGCTCGGTATCGAGTGGTCGATGCGCGACGACCTCGGCAAGGTGAGCCTCGTCGGCGCCGGCATGAAGAGCCACCCCGGCATCGCCGCGAAGACCTTTGCGACGCTCGAAGGCATCGGCGTCGAATCGAAGATGATCTCGACCTCGCCGATCAAGATCGCGTGCCATGTTGCGACGGCGGACGTGCGGCGAGCGGTGGCGGCGCTTCACGACGCATTCGAGTTGGAGACCGCGTGAGCGGTGAGCCCCGCATCGGCATCGTCGGCGCAACCGGCGCCGTCGGCACGGTCACCCTGGGCTTGCTCTCGCAGCGCGGCTATACGAACGTGCGCGCGTTCGCGTCGTCCCGCTCAGCCGGCGGGTCGGTCGCGTTCGGCGACCGCGAGCTCCAGGTCGAGGAGGCGACGCCCGACGCACTCGCCGCCGGCGAGCTCGACATCGTCCTCTTCTCCGTCGGCACGGCGGCCTCCCGCGAGCTCGTCCCCCACGCGGTGCGGGGCGGCGCAATTGCGGTCGACAAGTCGTCGGCGTACAGGCTCGAGCCGGGAATCCCGCTCGTCGTTCCCGAGGTGAACGGAGCACGCGCGCTCGCGAATGACGGCATCGTTGCGAATCCGAATTGCTGCACGATTCCGCTCACGTGCGTGCTGAAGCCGCTGCACGACGCCGCCGGCCTCGCGCGCGTACGCGTCTCCACCTACCAGTCCGTCTCCGGCGCGGGCGCACGCCGCATGGATGCGCTGCGCGCCGAAGATCCCGCGGAGCACAACCTCGCGATGGACTGGACGTGGGAAGGCGACGAGACCGACGAGGAGTCGAAGCTTCGCGCTGAGACGCGGAAGATCATGGAGCTGCCCGAGCTGCCGCTGAGCGCGACGACCGTCCGCGTGCCGGTGCTCGTCGGTCACGCGGAAGCCGTGTGGATCGAGCTCGAACAGCCGCTCAGCGCCGACGAGGCAACGGCGATCCTGCGCGACGCTCCCTCGGTCAGCGTGGTGGAGGTGCCGACACCGAAGGACGCGGCGCAGACGGATCAGGTGCTCGTCGGCCGCATCCGCCCCGATCGCGCGTCGGAGCACGGGCTCGTACTCTTCCTCGCCTGCGACAACCTGAACAAGGGCGCCGCGCTGAACGCGATCCAGATCGCCGAGCTGATCCTCGAGCGCCAGCGCGTCCCCGCGTAGCTCGGCGCCGCACGGCTCGACCGTGTAAACCGCGCTCGAGTCTGATACGTTGACAAACGTTGTCGCAGCGCTCAGGGCCGCTGTCTCCCAGTCGGCTCCGGAAGCTCGCCAAGCACGCCGCGACACTTGAAGGCGTCCCGCTCTCCCAGGCGGGGCGCCTTCCCTTTTTCCTCGAACGAGCGGCTCGTCATACAGCCGCGTTGGCTGCCCGAGCATGCGTTGCGCCGCAGAATCCGCAGCAGTGCCGGACGAGACTGCGCTGGATTGCGCCTCGATCCGGCGAGAACAGAGGAATCCTACGGTTGTGAGTGCGATGACAACCGTGAAGCGGAGTTTCCGTCCGCTCCTCCTCAGGGCCGCTGAGGCGCGGGCGCCGGCACGAAGGCCTCGCGTACGACGCGCAGCACCTTCTCACGCGCGCCTTCCAGCACCGGCTGCAGGCCGCCCAACTCGAGCCGAACGAGCTCCACTCGGCCCTGCATGCGCATCGTCTGGAATCCGAAGTCCGAGAGGAAGTCGCGCGGAAAGATCGTCTTGTGCACGTGAAACCGGTCGAACGCCGTCTCGCCCTCGGCATAGCGATAGGCGAACGCCTCGAGCGCACGCGCGCCGCGGTCGCGTGCCTCGCCGATCGCCGTGAGGAAGAGCGACTGCATCACCCACGGCTTCGTCGGATCCGTGAGGTACGCGCAGGTGACGAGCACCGCGTCGTCGCTCGGCGGCCCGGCGGGAAGCTCGGCTGCGCGCGGGAACAAGTCGGACGGGCCGTATTGCATCGAGCCGAGGACACGCTTGTCGTCGTCGTAGTACACCGTGCCCCAGGCGCCCCACTCTTCTTCGGTGCCCTGAACCCACTTCCGCTTGTCGATGCGCCGGCCGGTGCGTGACTGCCACCAGATGCACTCGTGACAGACCGTGGGCACCGTGGGCAGCGTCGCGCCGGTGAGCCCCACGATCCGCGTCATGATCGCGGTGCGATCTCGTCGACCGTGACGTCGACGGACGCAGGATCGACGTCGGCCATGCGCAGGAGGTACTCGCCGACGCGCGCCTGCACAGCGCGCCCGAGCTCCGGGATCGACGCGCCCCAGTCGACCGCGAGATGGAGCTCCACTCGCACCGAGCCGTCGTCCGTCGTGACACGCACACCGCGCCTGCCCGGGACGGAACTCTCCGACACACCCCGTACGCCGGCGATCTCGAGAGCCGCGTCGGCGGCATACCGCGCGAGGATGTCCGGCGAGATCGAGGCCTGGCCTTCCATTAGATAGTTGACCATGTGGCGGGGTGCGTCTGGGGATGACTCAGGCCAAGCCGTGTGGACGGGCCGGCCGAAGGGCAGGCTGGTTGCCTGTTCGAGGTCGGGCCGGCCGCACGGCGCCGTGCATGAGCCACCATCCAGGCGTGCCCTGTCGCGTGGTCAGCCATCAGGCGAACGTAGCACCAGTTCCGTTGCCTCGGGCCTCGCCGCAAAGCGGAACGGAACGAAGGTCGTGCCGAGCCCAGGCGAGACGTGCATCACGCCGGCCGAGCTGCGATAGATACCGCGTTGGTAGCGCGCGTGAGGGTGCGCGAGCCGCAGCTTCCCGCCCGGGTACGGCACCGTGATCTGGCCGTCGTGCATGTGGCCCGCGAGCACGAGATCGAAGCTGCCCGGCTCGAGGCGGTCGAACACGCGCGGGAAGTGACAGAGCAGGATGCGGAGGTCGGCCTCCCGCGAGAGCGAGTTGGGGTCGACCTTGGCGAGACGACGCACGACAAAGCGCGGGTGCACACCGCCGACCAACACGGTCCGGCCCCGCAGCTCGAGCAGGACGGCTTCGTCGTTCAGCAGGACGACAGGCGCGAGGTCACGGAGGTTGGATGCACGCGCCTGCGGATCGCGCGAGACCGCCATGTCGTGGTTGCCGAGCACCGCAAACGCCGGGAGAGGCAGGCGCTCCAATAGCTCGCGCAGGCGCCGCTCGCCGCGCGGGTGCGTCAGCAGGTCGCCCGTGATCGCGACGAGATCCGGCTTCCGCTCGGCCGCCCAGTCGACGGCGCGCTCCACGGCATACGTACCGCGCGACGGGACGCCGAGGTGGAAGTCCGAGAGATGGGCGATGCGCAGCCCGTCGAGCTCCGGAGGAAGGCCCGGCAGCTGCAGCTCGAGCTCGCGCAGCCGCACCCAGCCGGCCTCGAACCAGCCCCAACCGAGACCGGCAACCGCGACGGAGCCGAGAACAGATCCGGCGCGGCGCCTGAAGGCGGCCGCGCCGGAGTCCACCCCACCAGTCATGAGATGCCGCAACGGCGGCAAACCTGCGCGCCGCTCAGACTTCGAGCTTCTCGAGCGCGGGCCGGGGATCGACGATGTGACGCTTGAACTTCAGCTCCGAGTCCTCGAGCCCGGCGGCGACGCCGACGAGCTGCGAGAGATGGAGGATCGGCATGCCGAACTTCCGGCCCGTGGAGGCCTCCAGCTTCTGCTGCCACGCGTCGAGGGAGAGATGGCACAGCGGGCACGGCGTCACCATCACGTCGGCGCCCGCCTCCATCGCCTGCTCGACCGGCTGGATCAGCTCGCCCAGCGCAGTCTCCTCGCGCGCCTGGATGATCGGGAACCCGCAGCACTTGATCTTCGCCGGGTAGTCGATCGCCTCGCCGCCGCATGCCTCGATGATGCGCTCGAGCGACCACGGGCGATCGGGATCCTCGAACCCCATGATCTTCGACGGCCGCAGGATCTGGCAGCCGTAGAACGGCGCAACCTTGAGGCCCTTGAGACCCTTGTGCGCCGCGACCTTCAGCTTCTCGTACCCCTCGCCCTCGGCGATCTCCCAAAGCAGATGCCGCACCTCGACCTCGCCGCTGTACGGCGGCACGCCGACCGACTCGAGGTTCTTGTTGATGCGCGCGCGCAGCTTGTCGTCGCCCTTCAGCATGAAGTTCGCCTGACGGAGGTTAAGCGTGCAGACGTTGCACACCGTCAGCAGCGTGTCGCACTCGGCCGCCTCGGCGTACGCGAGAATGCGCGCATTCAGGTGGAGGTAGTAGTCGGGCTCCGCCTCGTGGATGTCGCCGGCGCCGCAGCACGTCACCGACTCGAGCTCCACGAGCTCGAGCCCGACGCGGGGCGCGAGCGCCTGCGTCGACGTGTCCAGCTCCTTCGCCGACAGCGAGGCGAGACAGCCCTTGTAGTACGCGACCCGCTTCATGTCGCCTCCTCTTCCACGTCGGGGAGATACGGCCGCGGGAACGAGCCGGGCCCGTACGGATCGCGGCCTTCGTCGAACGCGTGCACGAGCCGCCCCAGCGCATGCTCGCCCTGCACGTGACCGAGTGCGCCTGGGCGGTCCTGCTCACGGACGAGCTTGTGCAGCTGCCGTGCCTCGTCGACGTCCTTCGCCACATGCGGCGGGAAACTGACGCCCGCCTTGTTGTGCGACATCATGCTCATCGCGAACTTCGTCTGCTTGAGCGTCGCGACGATGCCCTGCGTACGCGGGACGAGCTCGGTCTCGCGCAGCCAGCCGGTCGTCTCACTCGAGCGCAGGAACCACTTCGCGTGCTTCGCGCCCATGTCGCGGTCGATCCCGTTGTGGATCGCCTCCGCGCCGAGCTTCGCGATCGCGTCGCGCGGGTCGACCCCCTTGGGGCAGCGCTCGTTGCAGAAGTAGCACCGCGTGCACTCCCAGATCCCGTGCTCGCCGCTGTACTGCTCGAGTCGCTCGACGGTCGCGCCGTCGCGCGGATCGCCGACCCAGCGCATGCCCTTTGCGAGCGCCTGCGGGCCGAGGAACTCGGGATCCGACTCCATCGCATTGCACTCGGAGACGCAGCAACCGCAGTTGATGCAGAGCTCTTCCTTGTGGATCACGTTCATGCGCTCCTGCGGGATCCGGTACTCCCGCCCGTCCTCCGGGCGGTCGTAGCCCGGTTGGAGGTACGGCTTCATCGACTCGAGCTTCTGCCAGAACGGAGTCATGTCGACGACGAGATCTCGTACGATCGGCAGGTTTCCCATCGCCGAGATCACCGGTACGTGACCCGCCTCCGCGATCTCGCGCATCTGCGTCTTGCATGCGAGCACTGCGGCGCCGTCCATGCGCATCCCGCAGGAGCCGCAGATCATCATCCGGCAGCTCTTGCGGTATGCGAGCGAGCCGTCGTGCTTGTCCTTGACGATGTCGAGGCAGTCGAGGAGCGTCGCTTCCTCGGGTGCGTCGAACTCGTATTCCTTGAGCGCGCGCTCGCCGCTCGCCGAGTCGTAGCGCCAGACTTTCAGTGCGACCTTCATCAGCCCCCCAACCCCGGTAGGGATCCGCTCGAGGCAACAGTCTGCCCCGCCGGCGGGACGGTGACCTTCACGGTCTTGCCGAAGTCGGACAGATCGACCGTCAGCGTGACGATCGACTTCGCGTTGCCAGAGCCCGTTGCCAGGTGGGTGCGCACGCGGTACACATACCCGTCGCCGCCGATCCACGCGTCGTATGTGCCCGGCGAGGCCGGGTTCCCGGCTGCGGCGGCCGGCAGCTTCGACGGGTCGATGCGCGCCCGGTAGCGGGTGGTCGAGACGCCGCCGACCTCCTCGGTACCAACCTTCGCCGCGGCTTTCAGGCTCTGGAGCGCGGCGAGCGACTGCGTCGGATCCTGCGGCAGCAAGGAACTCAGGTTCAATCCCTGCGCCGCCCCGGCCTTCTTCAGGTCGAGCTTCAGCCAGGACTTGCCGGCCGGCAGGAGGGCAGAGAAGAGCGGTGAGCGCAGGTACATGTCGGTGTCGCTGAGCACCGCGTCGATCGAGGTGGAGATCCCGGCGGAGAGGTCGACGTGAAGCGAGCCGACGTGCTTCTTGTTGTCGAAGTCTCCGGCGCCGGTGACGGTGAGCTGCTGGCCCGACGTCGTGCCGCCTACGTCGACTGTCACATGCTCGCTTCCGGCAAGCGTCGTCTTCTTCGCGGCGCTCTTGACGACGTCGATCGCGGCCGCGCCGCTGCTTGTGCTCGGCGCCTTCGGCTTCGAGGACCCGCCGCACGCGGCCGCGGCAAGCGGCAGCGAGACGAGGAAGAGCACGATCGCCGAGCGGCGCATCAGTACGTCCTCTCCTGGGGCTCCCACTTGGTGAACCGCACCGGCTTCGTCGACAGCACGGGGCCGCCGTCGTGCCAGTGCACGATCGTGTGGTGGAGGAAGTTCTCGTCGTCGCGGTCCGGAAAGTCGTACGGCCGGGCGTGCGCGCCTCGGCTCTCCTTGCGCGCGAGCCCCGACACGACCATGCACTCCGCGAGCTCGAGCAGAAAGCCCAGCTCGAGAGCCTGCGTCAGGTCGTTGTTGAACACGTTGCCCTTGTCCTCGAGGATGACGTGCGCGTAGCGCTCTCGCAGCGAGCGCACGATCTCGCCCTGCTCCGTCATCTGCTCCTCGCGGCGGAATACGCCGAAGTTCTCGTGCATCGTCTCCGCCAGCTCGTCGCGAATACGCCACGGCCGCTCGCCGTCACTTCTGTCGAGCAGCGCCTGAAGTTCGCTCTCGGCGTCGCGCACCACCGACTCCGGCAGTGCCGCGTCGTCCGCCTCGAGTGCCGTCTCTGCAGCGTGACGCCCGGCGCGCCTGCCGTAGGTGATCGTCTCCATCAGGGCGTTGCCTCCCAGCCGGTTGGCGCCGTGCACTGAGACACACGCGACCTCGCCGGCCGCATACAGGCGGTCGAGCGTCGTGCGGGCCCAGACGTCTGTCTCGACGCCGCCCATGTGGTAGTGCGCCCCGGGGCGGACCGGAATCGGCTCGAAGATCGGGTCGACGTGCGCGAAGGTCAGGGCAAGCTCGCGCGTTCCGTGGAGGCGCTCGACGATCCTCTCCGCGCCCAGATGACGCAGGTCGAGGAACACGTTGCCGTCGAGGCCGCGGCCGTCGTCGATCTCGACCTGCTCGGCGCGCGAGATCACGTCGCGCGACGCGAGCTCGAGGGCGTTCGGCGCATACCGCTTCATGAAGCGCTCGCCGTTCTTGTTGAGCAGGTACGCGCCCTCGCCGCGGCAGCCCTCGGTGATCAGGATCCCGGATGGAGAGAGCGTCGTCGGGTGGAACTGCATCATCTCCATGTCCTTGAGCGCCGCACCTGCGCGCAGCGCCATTCCCATCCCGTCTCCGGTGCAGGCGTACGCGTTCGTCGTGCCGACGTAGAGGCGACCGGGGCCGCCGGTCGCCAGGATCACCGTCTTGGCAGGGAACGCCTTGACGCCACCGTGCAACAGATCCCAGCAGATCACGCCGACGCAGCGGCCGCCCTCCTCGACGAGCTTCCACGCGAAGAACTCCTCGTACACCTTGATCCCGCGCTTGACGAGCTGCTCGTACAGCACCTGGATCAGTACGTGGCCGGTGATGTCCGCCGCGTACGCCGTGCGCGGCGCGCCCGCGGCGCCGAACGGGCGCTGGGCGATCCGCCCGTCCGCGGTGCGCGAGAAGCCTGCGCCCCAGCGCTCGAGCTGGAAGACGTCGCCGGGCCCCTCCTCGCAGAGGATCTCGATCGCGTCCTGGTCGCCGAGGTAGTCGGAGCCCTTGACGGTGTCGTACCCGTGGAGCTCCGGGCTGTCCTCGGAGGCGTTGCCGAGCGCCGCGTTGATCCCGCCTTCCGCCGCGCCCGAGTGGCTGCGGGTGGGGTGCAGCTTCGAGACCACGGCGACATCGGCGCCCAAGTCGTAAGCCTCGATCGCCGCCCGCATGCCGGCGAGACCGGCCCCGACGACGAGGACATCGTGCGTGTCCTCCATCCGGCTCATGACCCTATCGAAAACGTGCGCCGCGCTGGGTCAGACCGGCCCGTCCTTGCGCCGCCGTCCGGCGAGCCTCCGCCCGAGCATCGGGAGCGGATCGTAGTAGCGATCGACGACGCGCTCCTTGAGCGGAATGATCGCGTTGTCGGTGATGTGGATCCCCTCCGGGCACACCTCGGTACAGCACTTGGTGATGTTGCACAGACCGATGCCCGCCTGTCCCGCGAGCAGTTCCACGCGGTCCGCACGGTCGAGCGGATGCATCTCCAGCGCGGCGATGCGAACCATGAAGCGCGGCCCGAAGTAGTTGCTCTTCATGTCGTGGTCGCGCAGGACGTGGCAGACGTCCTGGCAGAGGAAGCACTCGATGCACTTGCGGAACTCGGACATCCGATCGACGTCCTCCTGCGCGATCAGCCACTCGGTGTCCGGCGCCGGCGTGAACGGCGGGATGCGCTTGTTCACCTCGTAGTTCCACGAGACGTCCGTCACGAGATCGCGGATGACCGGGAAGGCCCGCATCGGCTCGACCCTGATCACTTCGCCCTCCGGAAGCTCGTCGAGGCGCGTCTTGCACATCAGGCACGGCTTCCCGTTCACCTCGGCGCTGCACGAGCCGCACTTGGCCGCCTTGCAGTTCCAGCGGATCGCGAGATCCTCCGCCTGCCAGCGCTGGATCTCGCGCATCGCGTCGAGGACCACCATGCCCTCTTCCGTCTCGACGTCGTACTCGACGAGGGCGCCCTCTTCTCCGGCGCCGCGCCAGACGGCGAACGTACGCGTGCTCATGCTCGCTCTGCCGCCTTCCGCGCCGCGACGAGCGGCTCCAGCTCGGCGACCTTGACGACGTCACGCCGCTCGACGTGCATTCCGTCCTTGCCCTTCGCAACGACGACGTTGTGGTCGCCCCAGTCGTCGTCCGTGGCGGGGAAGTCGAGCCGGCTGTGCGCGCCCCGGCTCTCGGTGCGCAGGAGCGCGGCGCGCGTGACGGCCTCCGTGACGAGGACGAGCGCCTGAAGCTCGCGGCAGAGGTGCCAGCCCGGGTTGTACTCGCGCGCGCCCGAAGCGATGCGGAGGTTCTTCGCGCGCCGCCGGATCTCCTCCAGCGCGACGAGCGCCTGCGCGAGCCCGTCATGCTCCCGGAAGATGCCGACGTTCCCGTGCATCGTGTCCTGGAGCTCCGTGTGCAGGCGGAAAGGATCCTCACCCGGTCCGTCGAGGTAGCCGACCATCTCCGCCGCCGCCGCTGCCACCTGCGTGCGGTCGACGCGAGGCGGCTCGGCCTCCCTCGCGTGGAGCGCCGCGCCCTCTCCCGTCCGCTTGCCGAAGACGAGCAGGTCGGAGAGCGAGTTGCCCCCGAGACGGTTCGCGCCGTGCATGCCCCCCGAGCACTCCCCCGCGGCGAACAAGCCGGGAACGCGGCTTGCGCCCGTGTCCGCGTCGACCTTGATCCCGCCCATCGCGTAATGACACGTCGGCCAGACCTCCATCGGCTTGCGGGTGATGTCGACGCCGGCGAGATCCATGAACTGGGAGTACATGCTGGGCAGCCTCTTCTTCACGAGCGACGGAGACAGGTGCGTGACGTCGAGGAAGACGCCGCCGCGTGGCGAGCCGCGGCCCTCCGTCACCTCCGTGTAGATCGCGCGGGCCACGACGTCGCGCGTCGAGAGCTCCATCCGCTTCGGGTCGTAGCGCTCCATGAAGCGCTCGCCCTCGCCGTTGCGCAGGATGCCGCCCTCGCCGCGCACTGCCTCGGTCACGAGCAGGCCGACGACACCCGGCGGCCAGATCATCCCGGTCGGGTGGAACTGGACGAACTCCATGTCGACGAGCTCCGCGCCCGCCTCGTAGCCCAGCGCGTGCCCGTCGCCCGTGTACTCCCACGAGTTCGACGTGATTCGCCAGCCCTTGCCGAGGCCACCGGTCGCGAGCACGACCGACTTCGCCTTGAAGATGACGAACTCCCCTGTGGTGCGCCAGTAGCCAAAGGCGCCGCAGACCCGGTCGCCGTCCTTGAGCAGTCTGGTGACCGTGCACTCCATGAAGACGTCGATGCCCTGATGGACGCCCCGGTCCTGGAGCGTGCGGATCAGCTCGAGGCCCGTGCGGTCGCCGATGTGCACGAGCCGTCTGTAGGTGTGACCGCCGAACGCGCGCTGCGACATCCGGCCGTCGGGCGTGCGGTCGAACACGCCTCCCCATTGCTCCAGCTCGCGCACGCGGTCGGGGGCTTCTTTCGCGTGCAGCTCCGCCATCCGCCAGTTGTTCAGGTACTTGCCGCCGAAGAGGGTGTCCTGGAAGTGCGTCTGCCAGCTGTCCTCGGACTCCACGTTGCCGAGTGCCGCCGCGACGCCGCCCTCCGCCATGACGGTGTGCGCCTTGCCGAGCAGCGACTTGCAGATCAGCGCCGTCTTCGCACCGTTCGCCGAGGACTCGATTGCGGCGCGCAGCCCCGCGCCTCCGGCGCCGATCACGATCACGTCGTACTCGTGAAGCTCGTATTCGGTGTCCGCCGACACTCAGAAGAGCCTTGGATCGTGGAAGACGCCGAGCGATGCAAGCCGGATGTAGAGATCGGCGAGGCCGACGCTCGCGAGGCTGAGCCACGCCCAGCGCATGTGCCCGGCGTTCAGCCAGGTGACGCGGCGCCAGAGCTTGTGCCGGGTACGCGCGCGGAGGGAGCAGGTGAAGCAGTCGAGCTTCCCGCCGATCAGATGGCGCAGCGAGTTGCAGCCGAACGTGAAGAAGGAAAGGAGGACGACGTTAGCGGTCAGGACGAGCGAGCCGAGGCCGATGCCGAAATGCAGCGAACCGTCGGCGTGACGGAAGAAGAACGACCGGCCGGCGTCGTAGGCGAGGAACCCGAGGACGATCGTCGCGAGATAGAGGAAGTAGCGGTGCAGGTTCTGCAGGATGAACGGGAACGCGCTCTCGCCGCGGTAGCGGCGCCGGCGGGGCCCGGCCACGGCGCACGCAGGAGGTGCGAGAAAGAACGAACGGTAGTACGCCTTTCGGTAGTAGTAACACGTCACCCGCAGGCCCAGCGGAGCCCAGAGAACGAGGAACGCGAACGAGAATGGCGGGTTCACACCGAACATGCTGTGGAGGTCGGGCGAATAGAACGGCGACAGGTAATGCGCTCCGCCTCCGCGGTACAGGTAGTGCGAGCCTTCCACGGCGGCGACGAGCGAATACACGCCGAACACGCTCAGCCCGGTCCCGACGAGCAGCGGCGCGACCCACCACGCGTCGCGTCTCGAGGTCGCACCGAACCCAGGAGTTGCGGCGGATGGGTTGGCGGCTGTCATGAAGACGAGCCCGGGCCGGCCGCGGCGAGGGCACGCTCCGCGCCGGTGAACTGCTCGAAGTTCTCGCGGAACATCTGTGCCAGCTCCTGCGCCTTGCGGTCGTACGCCTCGGGGTGCTTCCACGTCGAGCGCGGATCGAGGAGGTGCCGGTCGACGTCCGGCACCTCGACCGGAACCTCGAAACCGAAGACCGGATCGGTGCGGTACTCGACGTCGTGGAGCAATCCGGAGAGCGCCGAGTGAAGCAGCGCACGCGTGGCGCCGATGGGCATGCGCGAGCCCTCGCCGAACGGACCGCCGGTCCAGCCGGTGTTCACGAGCCATACGGCGGAGCCGTGCTCGTCGAGCTTGCTGCCGAGCATCTCGGCGTAGACGGCCGGCGGCTGCGGCAGGAACGGGGCACCGAAGCAGGTCGAGAACGTCGGCTGCGGCTCGGTGACGCCGATCTCCGTGCCCGCGAGCTTCGCGGTGAAGCCGGAGAGAAAGTAGTAGAGCGCCTGGTCGCGGCTGAGCCGTGCAAGCGGCGGAAGGATTCCGAACGCATCGGCCGTGAGCATCACCACCGAGCTCGGATGCCCGGCGCGTTTTTCCGGATGCGCGTGAGCAATCTGCTCGAGCTTGTACGCAGCCCGCGTGTTCTCCGTCTTGGAATCGTCGTCGAGGTCGAGCCGCCTGTGCTCGTCGACGGAGACGTTCTCCAGGATGGTTCCGAACGTATGCGTCGTCTTGAAGATCTCGGGCTCGGCGTAGGCGGAGAGGCGGATCACCTTCGCGTAGCAGCCTCCCTCGATGTTGAAGACGCCCGCATCACCCCAACCGTGCTCGTCGTCGCCGATCAGCGCGCGCTCAGGGTCGGCGGAGAGCGTCGTCTTGCCGGTGCCCGAGAGGCCGAAGAAGATCGCGGAGCGACCGTCGGGGCCGACGTTCGCGGAACAGTGCATCGGAAGAATCCCCTCGAGCGGCAGGCGGTCGTTCATCACCGTGAAGATCGACTTCTTGATCTCGCCCGCGTAGAACGTGCCGCCGATCAGGATCTCGGTGCGACCTGGATGCAGGACGATGAACGTGCCCGTGCGCGTGCCGTCCACCTCGGGGTCGGCCGCGAGCGCCGGAACATGGACCACGAGCGCCTGCGGGGAGAACGACTGCAGCTCTTCGTCGCTCGGGTCGATGAACATCGTCTTGGCGAAGAGCGCGTGGTAGGGGTGCGTCGTGATCACCCGCAGCGAGATGCGATGCGCGGGGTCGGCGCCTGCGAATGCGTCGATGACGTAGAGCGACCCCTCGCCGGCGAGGAAGTCGGTGACCTTGTCGCGCAGCCGGTCGTAGCCCTCTTCCGAGAACTCCTTGTTGCCCTCCCACCAGATGCGGTCCTCAGAGCTCGGCTCACGAACGATGAACTTGTCCTGCGGCGAGCGGCCCGTGTGCACGCCGGTGTCGACGGCGATCGGACCACCCTCGACGATGACCGCGTCGCCCCGTGTGATCGCGTGCTCGTAGAGCACGGGGGTCGACGGGTTCCAGAGCACGTGCCCTGTGGGCTTGATCCCGTGCGCGGCGAGATCCTCGCTGCCGCGAACGTCCATCGCTGTCATCGGCACTGCTCCTTCCGCCTCGGGTCCAAGACAACACGGCACGCGGCGCGCGGACAATCGCTCCTATCGTACGCGGGATGACCGAGCCGCTGCTGTCGGACCAGTCGCTGATCTTGCGCGCGTGGCGCGAAGCCGACGCGGCGGAGATCGTCGAGTGCATCGACGGCGATACCGAGATCACAAAGTGGCTTGACCAGGTACCGCAGCCGTACACACTCGAGGACGCGCGGGCCTACATCGGTGGGCTGCTCGGCGAGCAGGCATTCGCGATCACGGATGCGGGCTCCGGCGGGGTGGTCGGATCCATCGGCTTCGGCGCGCTGAACGACGGTGTCGGTGAGATCGGCTATTGGATCCGAGCCGAGGCGCGGGGAAGCGGTGTGGCGACCCGGGCGCTCGTGCTCGTCTCCCGCTGGGCCCTGAGGCGCGGGGACGTCGCCCGGGTGCAGTTGCGCGCCGAAGTCGGCAACGTCCCGTCTCGCCGCGTCGCCGAGAAGGCGGGCTTTCAGCTCGAGGGAGTGCTGCGGAGCGCGCACTGGAGCCCACGCCTCGAGCGCCGTGTCGATTGGGCGATGTACTCGCTGCTGCCGGGCGAGATCGCGTGATCCCGGTCATCGACGGTCACAACGACGCGCTGTTGCGCGCGTGGCGAAGCGGAGAGTCGCTGCGCGAGCGAAGCGACGACGGCCACCTCGATCTGCCGCGTATGCGCGAGGGCGGCGTTGCCGCCGGGTTCTTCGCGATCTTCGTCCCGGAGGATGACTACGAGGTCGACCCGCGCGAGGCCGTCGTCGTGACCGAGGACGGCTGGGAGGTGCCGTTCGCCGAACCGCTGATCTTCGAGCGCGCAGCGCCGATCGCCCACGAGGTGCTTGCGATCGCGGAGCGCGACCTGACGATCGTCCGCACGATCGCGGACCTCGAGCAATGCCTGGAAGCCGGCGCCGAGCCCGGCGCGATCCTCCATCTCGAGGGCGCGGAGCCGATCGACGCCGGGCTCGACAACCTCGACGGCTGGATCGAGCGCGGGCTGCGGTCGATCGGAATCGTGTGGAGCCGGCCGAACGCCTTCGGGTGCGGCGTCCCCTTCCACTATCCCGGCACGCCGGACGAGGGGCCGGGACTGACGGACGCGGGGCGCAACCTCGTGCGCGCGTGCAACGAGCGCGGCGTGATGCTCGACCTCGCGCATCTGAACGAGCAGGGGTTCTTCGACGTCGCGGAGATCACGGACGCTCCCCTGGTCGTCTCACATTCGGCCGCGCACTCGCTCGCTCCGATGCCCCGCAGCCTCACGGACGAGGAGATCGACGCGATCGGCGACTCCGGCGGGCTCGTCGGCGTCGTCTTCGACACGGTGATGACACGCTCCGACGGCGACCTCGTCTTCGACACGCACCTCGACGTCATCGCCGGCCACATCGAGTACATCGCGGAACGAATCGGCCTCGACCATGTCGCGCTCGGCTCCGACTTCGACGGCTGCTATCCGCCTGCGGCGCTGGACGACGCCTCGAAGATGCAGGCGCTGCTCGAGGTCCTCCGCTGGAGCGACGACGAGCTCGCCAAGCTCGCACACGGAAACTGGCTCCGCGTCCTGCGCGCTACCTGGAAGAGCTGAGCTAGCGGGTGATCTCGGCCGCGCCCGCGCCGGTTGCCTCGGCCTCCGGCGGGATCGACTCGCGCCGAACCACCACGGCGACGCAGGCGAGGATCAGCACCGCGCCGAGGCCGATCGTCCAGGTGAGCCGCTCATGCAGCACGATCGCGCCGAGTGCGATCGCAACGACCGGATTCACGTACGCGTACGTGGAGACCTTGGAGATCGGCGCGTTGTCGAGCAGCCACACGTACGCCGTGTAGCCGATGATCGAGCCGAAGCTGACGAGATAGAGCCAACCGCCGATCGAGCGCGCCGAGAAGTCGCCCGGGTGCGGGTGCGTGGTCGCGAGCCCGATCGGCAGCATGATCAGGCCGCCCGTGAGCATCTCGTACGACGTCGCTGCGAAGGAGTCCCGCGGCATCGGCAGGCGCGCCGACAGGAACGAGCCCGTGGCCCACATCACTGCAGAGCACAGGACGAGTAGGAGTGACCAGAGCGGCGCGCCACCGCCGGGACGCACGAGGAGCGCGAGGCCGCCGAAGCCGACGAGCACCCCGGCGAGCGACGCGAGCGGCGGC
>DATEXK010000408.1:0-5335 GCA_035257065.1 Gaiellaceae bacterium
GATCGAGATGTTCTCGGCTGCGCTCGAGCCGGACTACGTGGTCCTCGGCGGTGGAAACGCGAAGAAGCTCGGTGAGTTGCCGCCGAACGTCCGGCTCGGTGACAACACGAAGGCGTTCGCCGGCGGCTTCCGGCTATGGGACGACGGCGAGAGGGCCGCCGCCGCCGGCGAGACTGCACCGCCTGAACGCTAGAAACGGCGAGCGAGCCAGCGTCCGGCGCGGATCATCCGGTCGAGCGCGCTCCCGTGTCAGAGCACCTTCGAGAGGAAGCTGCGCGTCCGCTCGTGGCGCGGGTTCGCCAGCACGTCACGCGGGCTGCCCGTCTCGACGACGACGCCGTCATCCATGAAGACAAGCGTGTCGCCGACCTCCCGCGCGAAGCCGATCTCGTGCGTGACGACGACCATCGTCATTCCCTCGCCAGCGAGCCGGCGCATCACGTCGAGCACCTCGCCGACGAGCTCCGGGTCGAGCGCGGAGGTTGGCTCGTCGAACAGCATCAGCTTCGGCTGCATCGCCAGCGCGCGCGCGATCGCGACGCGCTGCTGCTGGCCGCCCGAGAGCTGTGCGGGGTAGGTGCCGAGCTTGTCGGCGAGGCCGACGCGGTCGAGCAGCTCCCGTGCCTGTCGGAGCGTCGTGTCCTTCGGCTCCCGCTTGACGCGGATCGGCGCTTCCGCGACGTTCTCCAGCGCCGTCATGTGGGGGAAGAGGTTGAAGCGCTGAAACACCATCCCGATCTCGGCGCGCTTGCGGCAGACCTCGCGGTCGCGCAGCTCGTGCAGCTTGTCGCCCGACTGCCGGTAGCCGACGAGCTCGCCGTCCACCCAGAGCCGTCCCCCGTTGATCTTCTCCAGGTGGTTGATGCAGCGGAGGAAGGTGGACTTGCCGGACCCGGACGGCCCGAGCATGCACATCACATCGCCCGGCTGCACCTCGAGCGAGATCCCCTTCAGCACCTCGAGCCGCCCGAAGCGCTTGCGTACGCTCTCGGCCTTCACCATCGGCGTCGTCACGACCACTCGTGCCTCACGGTGAAGAGGCTGCGCCGGAGCCGCTGCAGCGGCGTGTCGGGAAGCTCGCGCGACGCGCCGCGCCCGAAGTAGCGCTCGACGTAGTACTGGCCGAACGAAAGCACCGTCGTCACGATCAGGTACCAAATGCTCGCGACGATCAGCAGCTGGATCGTACGGTAGTTCACGGCGTAGATCAGCTGGGACGCGTAGAGCAGCTCGGGGAGCGCGAGCACGCTCGCGAGCGAGCTCGTCTTCAACATCGAGATCGTCTCGTTGCCGGTCGGCGGCACGATCACGCGCATCGCCTGCGGCAAGACGATGCGGCGCATCGTCTGCAGCCGCGTCATCCCGAGCGCCTGGCCGGCATCAGTCTGGCCCTCGTCGACCGAGATGATCCCGGCCCGCACGATCTCCGCCATGTAGGCCGCCTCGTTCAGCCCGAGCCCGAGCGTTGCGGCCGTGAACGTCGTGATCAGCGTGTTCGCGTTGAAGTGCACGAACTGCGGCCCGAACGGGATCCCGAGCGCGATCCGCGGGTAGAGCGCCGCGATGTTGAACCAGAACAGGAGCTGGACGAGCACCGGCGTCCCGCGGAAGAACCAGATGTAGAGCCAGCTCGCGCCGCCGACGAGCGGGTTCGGCGAGAGGCGCATCACCGCGAGGACGACTCCACCCACGATCCCGATCGCCATCGCGAGTGCCGTGAGCTCGAGCGTGACGACGAGGCCGTCGAGGATGCGTCGCGAGAGGAAGTAGTGGCCGACGATGCCCCAGCCGAAACGCGGGTTGGTGGCGGCAGAGTTCGCGAACGCCGCCGCCACCACCAGGATGATCACGGCCGCCAGCCAGCGACCCGGATGGCGGACCTGGACGGCCTTGATCTCGTCCGACCGGACTGCGGGCGCCGCGAGGTCGGGCGGCTCGGTCATGTCCCCACGCTGTCGCGGGCGCTAGCTGGTCGCGCCGTTGAGCTTCGGGTTTTGGATCGCTCCCTCCTGGATGCCCCACCTCTTCAGGATCTTTGCGTATGTCCCGTTCTTCAGCAGTGTCTTCACGGCCGAGAGGACCGGCTGCGCGAGCCCGCTGTTCTTCGGGATCGCGATCCCGTATGGGGCGGTGCCGTAGGGCTTGCCCATCAGCATGAACTGACCCTTCGACTGCTTGACCTGGTACGCGGCGACCGGCGAGTCGGCCATTGCAACCTGGACGCGGCCGCTCGACAGCGCCAGGTTGGCGCCGTTCTGGTCAGGGAAGACCGAGACGGTCACGCTCGGCTTGCCGGCCTTCTTGCACGTCGCCTTCTGCGCAGTCGCGTCGGTCTGCTGCGTCGTGCCGCTCTCCACGCCGACGGTGTGCCCGCAGAGTGCACCGAGCGATCCGATCGTGGCGCTGCCGGCCTTGCCGTAGAACGAGGTGCCGGCGGAGAAGTACGTGACGAAGTCGACGACCTTCTCGCGCGCCTTCGTGTCGGTGAACGAGGACACGCCGAGGTCGTACTTGCCCGACTGGAGCCCGGGGATGATGGTGTCGAATCTGGCGTTCACCATCGTCACCTTGACGTGCAGGACGCCGCCGATCGCCTTCGCCAGGTCGGCGTCCATCCCAACGACGGTCTTCCCGTTCGAGGCGATGAACTCGTTAGGCGCGTAGGTGGCGTCTGCCGCGACCTTCAGCCCGCTCTGGTACTTCGGCGGAACGGTGGCGGCCGCCGCGGCAACAGCGAGCACGATCGCTCCGACGACAAGCACAGTCAGGCTCGCCGTGAAGCGCCCTCTCGTGAGACCCATCGATTCATCCTCCTCGTGACGCAACGTCATCAGGTAGGCGGGGCGGCAGCCCGGAGGGGCGCCGCCGACCGTCCGTTCGGTCAATGATATTCGGCCTGGAGCGCAGCGTCGAGGAGCTGCGACAGTCAGGGCTGCGATGTCTGCCGGTGTCTTGCTCGCCCACCTGACCGACTACTGCGCGCGTAACGGCAAGCTCGTCGAGGACTAGTTCCTCTGACGGATCGTCGGGGCGGGGACCGCCCGCGGCTATTCTGGAGTCAGCGTCCCCGTGCTTCCCGCCCCTGCACGAGCCCGCCGCGCGTTTGGATCGAGGGGCCCGGGAAGGGAGATCGATGGCTACAAAGCGGCAGCAGACAATGGCAAAGCGCGACCGCGAGCAGGCCGTGCTCGAGAAGCGGACGCAGAAGCGGCTCCGCAAAGAAGCCGCCCGCAACGAGCCCGAAGGCGAGCCGACCGAGGCCGAGCCGTACGTGCCGGGCCCCGACTCGCTCCGCGACGCGAGCGGCCACGTGATCCAGGTCGACTTCGACCCGAAGGTCTAGCAGGCTCTAGCCCGCGAGATCCGGCGCCGGGAGCCGGCGCTGGCGGCGATCGCGGGCGTCGGACCGCGAAGCGAGGGTCGAGGCGGCCCGCATCGCGGCGACACCGCAGGCGAGCGCGACCGCGTGCTCGACGTCGAGCACGCTCAGGGCGCCCTTGAAGAGCCAGCCGATGAGCCCGGCGACGACGCAGAGCGTCACGGCGAGGAGGCGCGCGTCTCGCGCCCACAGCCGGTACGCGACCGCTCCGATCCAGGCAGCGATTACGGCCGACGTTCCGTAGTCGGCGACCGAGAAGACGCCGTGGAACGCCGTCGGGTCGTGGAGACGCGCGAGGACGATGACGGCGTAGACGAGCGTCGCTGACAGGACGTGCCCGGAGACGCCGGCGATCCACGCGACCCTGGCGCCGCAGAGGGCGATCGCCGCGAGACCGACCACCGCGAAGCCGGCGATCGACGCGACGGCCGGCCGGTCGGCGAACGAGCACGCTCGTGCCGAGCAACCAGAACCGGCCGCCCTGGAACGCCTGCGGGCTGCCCGCGACCAGCCGTACCGGGAGCGCGCCGATCCGGTTCGCCACCGTGGCGACCGAGATCGCACCCGTTGCTCCGAGCACCGCCCCCGCGCTACGCGTCATCTCGCAGACCTCCGTCCCCGACCGTACCGCGCAGCGGCCGGTCTGGACAAGGGGGTGCGTTACGCCTGCGGGATGCGGGCCTCGAGCGCGGCCGTGACGGCCTCGCGCACGGGCTCGAGCTCGATGCGATCGAGCACGTTCTGGAAGAAGCCGCGCACGACCATGCGCTCGGCCTCGGCGCGCGGCAGGCCGCGCGTCATCAGATAGAAGAGCTGCTCGCGGTCGACGCGGCTGACCGTGGCGCCGTGCGTGCAGCGCACGTCGTTCGCCATGATCTCGAGGCCCGGGATCGGCACGGCATGCGCCGTCGGCGAGAGCATCAGGTTGCGGCATTCCTGGTAGGCGTTCGTCTTCTGCGCCTCGGGCTCGACGCGGATCATCCCGCGCCACACCGCCGTCGCGTGGTCGCGTAGCGCGCCCTTGAAGGCGAAGTCGCTCTCGCAGTTGGGCGCGATGTGCTCCTGGAACGTGTCGTAGTCGAGGTGCTGGTCGCCGTCGGCGAAGTACGCACCGGTGACCCGCGACGTCGCGCCGGGCCCGCTCAGGTCGTTCTGGATGCGCGTCTTGCCCATCTTCGAGCCGAAGCCGCCGGCGACCCAGTCGAGCTCGGCGTCACGCTCGACGCGCGCGTGGTGCGACGCGAAGTGCCAGGTCTCCTTCGAGAGGTTCTGCAGCGAGACGTACTCGAGCTTCGCGTTCTGCTCGACGAAGAGCTCGGTCACGGCATTCGAGTACGCGACCGTGTCGTCGCTCGGCGATGCGTACTCCTCGATGATCGAGGCCCGCGCGCCCTCCTCGGCGACGACGACCATCCGCCAGAACGTCTGGCCCGTCACGGCGATGCGCACGTACAACGGCTTCTCGAGCACGACGCCCTTCGGCACGACCACCAAGAGGCCGTGCTCCCACATGGCTGCGTTGTGTGCCGCGAACTTCTCGTCCCAGCCGACGAGCGAGTACAGCTTGTCGAAGTCCTCGGGCAACGGCTCGAAGCGGACGCCTTCGGGCACGCGCTCGATCTCGATGCCGTGCTCGGTCACCGTCGCATAGCCCGCGACGTCGAGGTCGAGCATGGTCGAGATCTCCGTCGTGCCGCCACCGACGAACGCGTCGGGGTCGAACCCCTTCAGGTCGGTGAAGCGCCAGTGCTCCTCGGTCGTGTCGGGGATCGGCAGGCTGCGGTAGCTCTCGAGTGCGGCGTCCCTGCTCATTGAGGCGCGTATCTCCGGTGCAGCATCAGCGCATTCCCCTCTGTGTCCGCGAAGAACGCCATGTGGCAGACGCCAGTGTCTCGCGTCTTCCCCTTGAACTCGACGCCGGCGTCTTCGAGCTTGGCGCGCGCCTCGCCCACGTCG
>DATEXK010000409.1:0-8581 GCA_035257065.1 Gaiellaceae bacterium
TGTCGCTCGTCGCGTAATGGTCGGCAACCCCCGATTGCCGTGCGTGCACGTCTGCGCCGCCCAGCTCCTCGGCGGTGACGTCCTGTCCGGTCGCAGCCTTCACGAGCGGTGGCCCCCCGATGAAGATCGTGCCGGTGCCGCGCACGATCACCGTCTCGTCGCTCATCGCGGGTACGTAGGCGCCGCCGGCGGTGCACGAGCCCATCACGACCGCGATCTGCGCAATGCCCTGCGCCGACATCTGCGCCTGGTTGAAGAAGATCCGGCCGAAGTGCTCGCGGTCGGGAAATACCTCCGCCTGCAGCGGCAGAAAGGCCCCGCCCGAGTCGACGAGGTACAAGCACGGCAGCGCATTCTGCGCCGCCACCTCCTGTGCGCGCAGGTGCTTCTTCACGGTGAGCGGGAAGTACGAGCCGCCCTTGACGGTCGCGTCGTTGGCGACGATCACGCACTCGCGCCCCTCGACGACCCCGATGCCGGTGACGATGCCGGCGCTCGGCGCCTGCCCGTCGTAGAGGT
This sequence comes from Gaiellaceae bacterium, assembly GCA_035257065.1. Lineage (GTDB taxonomy): Bacteria > Actinomycetota > Thermoleophilia > Gaiellales > Gaiellaceae > Palsa-739. The sequence continues at coordinate 520 of DATEXK010000409.1, forward strand.
CGTAGGCGGCGAGCGCGTTCAGTTCGAGGAAGGCCGTATCGGGGTCGACGAGTCTGTCGATCCGCTCTCGCGCCGTCAACTTCCCCCGGGAGCGATGCCGCTCCACCGACTTCTCGTCGCCCCCGCGGGCGATCGCCGCTGTGCGCTCCCGGAGCTCGGCCACCAGAGCCGTCATGCGCTCATGACGGCCGGCGAACTCCTCGGAGCGCTCGATCTGCGACGTCAGGACGGCCATCGCGCGGAGCCTATCCGGCCGTCGAGTCATTGTTCGCGGCGAGGAGTCCGTCGGCGCCGACCCGTACGCTTGTTCGCATGGCTGTCCCCGGCATCGTCGCCCATCTCGACCTCGACGCGTTCTTCGCGGCCGTCGAAGAGCTCGAGAACCCCGAGCTGCGTGAGCAGCCCTTGATCGTCGGTGGCGATCCGCAGGGGCGGGGTGTCGTGGCGACCGCCAACTACGTCGCGCGCCGTTTCGGCATCCATTCGGCGATGAGCGCCGCGGAGGCGATCCGGCGCTGCCCGCACGCCGTGTTCGTGCGTCCCCGCCATGCGCTCTACCGCGAGTACTCGCGTCATGTCTGGTCGACCGTGCGCGGGATCGTGCCGACGATCGAGCAAACCGGTCTCGACGAGGGGTACCTCGACCTGGGCGAGGTCGCGCGCGACTTTCTCGAGGCTCGCGTCGTCGCCGAGGCGGTGCAGACCGCGGTTCGGGCGGGCACGAGCCTCACGTGCTCGCTCGGCGTCGCTCCGTGCAAGGTCGTCGCCAAGGTGGGCAGCGACGCGCGAAAGCCCGGCGGTCTCACCGTCGTCGTTCCGGGGCAGGAGGCGTCGTTCCTCGCCGGGCTCGACGTCCGCCGGCTCCCGGGCGTGGGGCCCAAGGCACAGGAGCGTTTGCGGGCGGGCGGCGTCGAGACGGTCGGCGGCCTCGCTGCGCTCGACGACGACGAGCTGAGGCGGCTGCTGCCCGGGAGCGTCGGCGCCGTGCTTCGCGACCGCGCGCGAGGCATCGATCCGCGCGGGCTCGAGCTCGAGTCGGAGCGGATCTCGATCAGCGTCGAGAACACGTTCGAGCGCGACCTCAGCGACCCCGAGCGCCTGCACGACGAGCTGCGCGCGATGGCGACGGAGGTCGCGGCGCGGCTGCAGAAGACCGGTCAGGTGGCGCGGACGGTGACGACGAAGCTTCGCTACGCCGACTTCTCGATCCGCAGCCGCTCGACCTCGCTCGACGTCGGGATCGACGACGCGGAGCAGATCGGCGATGTCGCCTGCCGGTTGCTCGACCGCGGGCTGCGCGACCGGCCCGGAGCGCTCCGCCTCGTCGGTGTCGGCGTCTCCGGGCTCGTTGCCTTCCGCCAGCTCACGCTGGGCGGCGTCTAGGCCACCGCCGCGGTGTCGGTCTCCTCGGCTGCAGCCGGCGCCTCGGGCGTTGCGGGCTTGCGCGTTGCGAGGACCAGCGCACCGCCGACGATGGACAGTGCGAGGACACCGACGCCCCACCAGACGCCGGAGAGATTGTCGTCCCAGCCGAAGGCGCGGTCGAGCGAGAAGCGGCCGGGCCCCGTCGCGGACACGGCGGTCGCGACGGTCCAGAGCACGAGGTTGTACTCATAGCCGCCGTTCGTGCTGAAGAGCCCGTTCTTGATGTGCACCGAGCCCACCGCGACGACCATCGTGGAGGTCATGAGCAGCGCGGCGAGCGGCGTCAGGAGACCGGCTGCGAAGAGGACGCCCGACGCCTCGGAGACGCCCGCCACCACCGCCATCGCCGTGGGCATGCGGAAGCGCAGCCCGCCGAAGAAGCCGCCCGTCCCGCGAATGCCGTGGCCGCCCCACCAGCCGAAGAGCTTTTGCGCACCATGCGCGAAGAGGACGAGCCCCACGATCACGCGCAACAACAGAATCCCGTACGCCATCGCCGCCACCTTTGTCAGAGGGAAGTTTGCATCCTCAACTATTCCCGAAAGGCGGTCCGCGAAAACGGCCCGGCTGAGGACCGGGCCGTCTCGAAGGCGCTGAAGAGAGTCAGGAGCATTGGCGAGCTTTCCCCCGGACACCGCTGCGGCACGGCGTCACGGCTCGTTCAGCGTTGGCGAAATGTACCCCGTGTTGCCAGATGTGAACCCCCTCGGAAGGGGGATTCCCACGACCTCTTCCGGGTGACCGGCTCGGCTGGACGCGTTGCGGTTTTACCTCCGCGTGACGTTCAACGCGATTCTTTCGCGTCACCGACGGGTACGAAGAGTGTGACATGCGCAAGCAACTCATAGGCCTGGTCGTTCTCGTTCTCACCGTCGGCGCCCTCACGGGAGCGGGTGTGGCGATCGCTGCGACCGCACCGTCGGCCTCGACGGGGCCTGTGACGGCGATCACGCCGACGACGGCGACCGTCTCAGGCAGCGTCAACCCGAACGGCACGGCGACGACCTGGCACGTCGAGTACGGGACGACCACGGGCTACGGCACGAACACCACGGCGGTGAGCGCTGGATCGGGAACGACCAGTACGGCTGTCTCCGCGCCGCTCGCATCGCTCAAGCCGGGGACGACGTACCACTACCGGTTCGTGGCGACGAGCACCGCGGGCACGGGTAACGGAGCGGACGGGATCCTCACGACGTCGTCCGTCCCCGCTGCGGTCACAGGCAACGCCAGCAGCGTCACGCCGACGTCGGCCACCCTGAACGGGACGGTCGACCCGAGCGGCCGTCCGACGACGTGGTACTTCGACTACGGCACGAGCACGGGCTACGGCAAGCAGACCGCGGTGAAGGACGCCGGTTCCGGCAGCGGAGCGGCCGCGGTCTCTGCGGCGGTGACCGGGTTGACCGCCGGACGGACCTACCACTTCCGCGTCGTTGCGAAGAGCGACGCCGGTACGAGCCGTGGCGCCGACCACACCTTCGTGTCCACGGCGGCGCCGACGGTCGTGACGAAACCCGCATCGGGCGTGGGGGATACGAGCGCCACGCTGAACGGCACCGTCAATCCGAACGGCCAGACGACCTCTGTGAGCTTCGAGTACGGCACGAGCACGGGCTACGGCGCAAAGACAGCGCCGAAGGACGCCGGAGCGGGGACGGGCACGAAGAGCATGTCGGCCGCGGTGACGGGGCTCGCGGGAGCGACGACCTACCATTTCCGGATCGTCGCGACCAACGCGTCGGGCACGATCACGGGCGCCGACCAGACGTTCACGACGTCGGGCAAGCCTGTCTCGCACAGTGGAGCGCCCACTGCTGTGACCGGTACGTCGGCAACGCTGACCGGCACCGTCGATCCGGCCGGTCACGCGACGAGCTGGTACTTCGAGTTCGGAACCACCGTCGGCTACGGCACGAAGACCGCCTCGCAGAGCGTGGGCTCGACCCCCGGCGCCCACGCGGTTTCCGTAGCGATCTCGGCGCTGACGCCCGGGACGACATATCACGTGCGACTCGTCGCGACGAACAGCTCCGGCCTGGGTTACGGCGCCGATACGACCTTCACGACGGTTGGCCCACCTGTGACGATTGCAGCTTCGAGCGCCACGGTCGTGCATGGGCACAGCGTGACGTTGCGTGGGAGGGCTGCCGGCGGGCAGGCGAACGAACGCGTGTCGGTGTACGTCTCGAGGAACGGCGGCTCGTTCACGTCCGTCGCCACGGTGCTCACCGTCACGGGCGGTACCTGGAGCCTCAGTGTCAAGCCGCCGATCCGCTCGACGTACAAGGCGCTCTTCGGCGGCGGCAACGCGGTCACGACAGTTCTCGTCCGTCCCGCGGTCTCCATCAAGACGTCGTCCGCGGGGAGGTTCTCGACGCATGTCGCGGGCTTGCGCTCGTTCAAGGGCCGCGTGGTGCAGCTCCAGCGGCGTCGGTCGAACGGCAGCTGGCTCACGATCGCGCGGACGCGGCTCGGTACGGGCTCGATCGCCGTGTTCCGCCCGCAGCTTCCGCGCGGCCGGTCGGTGTTGCGCGTTGCGATCAGCGCGCAGCAGGCGGGCACCGGGTATCTCGCCGGCTTTAGCGCGGCGCTCGCGTACCGTCGCCGCTAGCTCTCTCTAGGGCGACGTCGCGGCCCAGCTCCCACCGTCGGCGAAGAGGGTGTTGTTGATCGAGCTCACCGTGTAGAGCGTGCCCGCGGGAGTGGCGGCGCCGACGACCACGGCGCCGTTCGTGTTGAGCGGGAAGCCGTTCGAATAGAGGCAGAGGTTGCCCGGCTGGGCCGTCGGGTTGCTGCTCGAGCCACCCGCGCAGCCGGCGGGCACCGACGCGGGGCCGCCCACGTAGTGGAAGGTCGGTGCGGAGGCGAACGTGAAGCCGAACGAGATCGATCCGTAGGCCTTGCCGGCGGTGCTCTGGCACCCGCGGCCCAGCTGCCGCGAACCGTGATTCCCGAGGGGAGCACGCTCGGGAACGGTCCCGCAGGTCCGGTGTCACCCTTGGGTCCCGCCGGGCCGGTGTCGCCCTTGGGTCCCACCGCTGCGGCGCCGCCGTCTTTGCCGTTCGTGCCGGCGGGCCCCTGCGGGCCGGTCGTGTTCCAGCTCAGACGCGTGTCGTGAAGGGCGCACTTGCGGGCGACATAGAGCCCGCCGCCCTGGCGGTGCACGCAGGCCACGATCGTCGCCGAAGAACGGTTGGTGGCAGCGTAGGCGCCACCCGATACAGCAACGAAGAGCGCAGCAAGCGCTACACCCATCGCGGGAGTGAGATGCACTCTTCTCAAGACATGCCTCCTGGTGGAAAGCTGGCGGCGAGCACGAGGCGCGCCGAACGACCGAGCCGTAATCCAACCACTCCGCTCAGCAGCCGGCGAGCAGCGTGGCGATCGCGTCGTGCTCCGGCTTCGTCAGCCAGAGGTCGTACGTCGTCTTGATCGCGATCTGCCGTGCCACGTAGCGGCAATCGAACGACTTCTTCGGCGGCAGCCAGCCGGCCGCGTCGCTGTCACCCTTGGCCTCGTTGGCGGGGCCGTCGACCGCGAGCAGCACGTTCGGGTCGTTCGCGTAGGTGAGGCGGCGCGCCGGCGTCCACGTCGCAGCTCCGGTCCGCCAGGCCGCCGCGAGCGCGACGACGTGATCGATCTGAACGGCCGCGGAGGTACGCACGCCGCGGACGAAGCGGATGGTCGTGCCGGTGTACGGGTCGAGCAGCGTCCCGGTCTTGACGACGCAGTTGTCGCCGGCCTTGAGCACGATCGTCTTCAGGTCGCGCGCGAGCACGTCGTCGCGTGTGTCACAGCCGTTGTCGTCGACGTCCTCCCAAGCGGGCCCGAACCTCGCCCGCGAGTAGCCCAGCATCGGCGCCGCCGGCGCGACGCGGAGTTGCGGGAGCTCAGTCTTCGCCAGCTTCAGCCACGGTGGAGCGCCGGAAGCCGCGCCCGCCCCGGCCGGAAGGCAGAGGATCGCCGCGAAGGCCGCGAGACAGACGATGCGTCGCATGCCTCCTAGACGGCTGAATCGGCCCGGTCCTTCCATGCCGGTGTCATCGGCAGCGACGCGTGGGCGCGCGACCGCGATACCGACGGAGAGAGTGCCTCTACATTCGGCTGACCGGATCCCGAAACCCGCTTGACGGTGCGGGCTTCGGATCGCTGATACAGGGGCGGAGGGGCTCGAACCCCCGACCTACGGTTTTGGAGACCGCCGCTCTACCAACTGAGCTACGCCCCTAGGAGAGCGAATAGTACCGTCCGCTTGCGTGCCCCATACGCGGGATTCTCGACCGCCTCGCCGGCCCGTTCGTCGACCACGTCGAGGCGAGGGCATCAAGCCTCTACGCTGCGCGTGTGCAGCGGCATGCGCTCGGGTTCCTGTTCGCGACGCTCGCCGTGGTGTTCGCCGCGACGGCCGTCTGGGCGATCCTCGGCGCCGGGAACAGCCCGAAAGGATGGGTCGTGGCCCTCGCCGCGCTCGCGCTCGCGGCCTGGCTCGGGTCGCTCGCGGTGTCGGTATTTCGACGCCGCTAGCGGCGCCTATTGAGGAAAAGGCCGTCGCGCACCGTATTCTTCCCTCGTGAGCCGGGCCGACGAGACACAGACGCTGTGGCTGAAGTACCGCAAGACGGGCGACCAGGGCATTCGCGACCGGTTGATCCTCACGTACGCGCCACTCGTGAAATACGTCGCGGGCCGGCTCGGGAGCGGCCTCCCCGCGCACGTCGACGAGGGTGATCTCGTCTCGTACGGCCTGCTCGGGTTGATCGGCGCGATCGAGCGCTACGACCCGGGTCGCGACGTGAAGTTCGAGACCTACGCGATCGCCCGCATCAAAGGCGCGATCATCGACGAGCTGCGTGCCCTCGACTGGGTGCCTCGGTCGGTGCGCTCGCGGGCCCGCGAGATCGAGCGCGCGATGTCCGAGCTCGAGGCGAAGCTCGGGACGGCGCCCACCGACGAGCAGATCGCCGAGAAGGTCGGGATCACCGTCGCCGAGCTCGAGGAGAGCCTCACCGAGATCGCGCGCTCCTCGATCGCCGCGCTCGACGAGCTCTGGACCGTCTCCGGCTCCGACGGCGACCAGGTCGCTCTGATCGACACGATCGAGGACCACGAGGCCCCCGACCCGCAGGCGAGCCTTTCGCACACCGAGATGAAGGAGGCGATCGCCGACGCGATCGCGCGCCTGCCCGAGCGCGAGAAGCTCGTCGTCACGCTCTACTACTACGAGGAGCTGACGCTGCGCGAGATCGGCGAGGTGCTCGGCGTCACCGAGTCCCGCGTCTCGCAGCTGCACACGAAGGCGATCCTGCGCCTCAAGGCCAGGCTCGCCGGCTCCGCCCGCGCGGCGCTCGAGACCTAGCGGCCCGATCGCGGGCCTTCGCCTCCAACGGGTTACGATTGGCGCAGCCAACACCCAGGAGGATGAGAGCCTGATGCCTGCGACCGAGCCCGGGAAGATCCGCAATATCGCCGTTGTCGGCCACCGCGGGGTCGGGAAGACCTCGCTCGTCGAGGCGATGCTCTTCCAGGCGGGAAAGATCAACCGGCTCGGCACCGTGGAGCAGGGCACGACGGCCTCCGACTGGGACGACGGCGAGCAGAGGCGCGCCATGTCGCTCTCGGGCTCGCTGCTCCATCTCGACTGGCACGACCGGAAGATCAACCTGATCGACTGCCCGGGGGACGCAGGCTTTCAGGCGGACACGTTCGCGGCGCTGCGGGTCGTCGAGGGCGCGCTCGTCGTGCTGAGCGGCGTCATGGGCGTCGAGGTCAACACGTCGAAGGTCTGGGCGCGCGCGGAGGAGTACGAGCTGTCGCGCGTGATCTTCGTGAACATGCTCGACCGCGAGCGCGCCGACTTCTTCCGCGCTCTCGAGGCTGTGCGTTCGCAGCTCTCCGACCGCTGCGTCGCGATCCAGCTGCCGATCGGCGCCGAGCACGAGCTCACCGGCGTGGTCGACCTGCTGCACATGTGTGCGTACATGGATCCGGCCGGCGGCAAGGAGGGGGGACCGCAGCCGATTCCCGATTCGATGGCCGGACAGGTCGCGGAGTACCGCGAGAAGCTGCTCGACGCTGTCGTCGAGACGAACGAGGACCTGATGGCGCGCTACCTCGAAGGCGAGGACCTACCGCTCGACGATGTTGCGCACGCGCTCAAGGACGCCGTCACGCGCGACGAGCTGTACCCGGTCGGCTGCGGCGTCGCCAGCAAGAACCTCGGCACGACCGCGCTCCTGGACCTGCTCGTCGAGGGCGTGCCGTCGCCGGCGAAGAAGGGCACGACCATCGAGTTCGGCGACGCGAAGCAGGCCGTCTTCATCTTCAAGACGATCTCCGATCCGTTCGCGGGACGCATCAGCTGCTTCCGCGTCCTGGCCGGCCCGATCAACGGCGACACGACGCTCGTCGATCCGCGCACGCATGCGAAGGAGCGACTCGGCCAGCTGCTGCTCCTCAACGGAAAGGACAACGAGCCGGCCGAGCACCTTCCCGTCGGCGATCTCGGCGCGGTGGCGAAGCTGAAGGACGTCGTCACGGGCGACGTGCTCGTCGATCACGAGGTGCCGGTCGAGCCGCCGCACATCGACTTCCCGGAGCCGGTGATGAGCTTCGCGATCACGCCGAAGGCGAAGGG
>DATEXK010000410.1:0-4868 GCA_035257065.1 Gaiellaceae bacterium
CCCGCCGCTCCGGTGTCGCCGACTACTACGCGGCGTCCGACGAGCACGCGCTCGCGCTCGCGCGCGGCATCGTGCGCAACCTGCACGTCCGCCCGCCCGCGCCGCCGTGGGACGTCGCCGAGCCGGAGCCACCGGCGCTCGATCCGGCCGAGCTGTACGGGCTCATTCCCGAAGACTTCAAGCACCAGACCGACGCGCGCGAGCTGATCGCGCGCATCGTCGACGGCTCGCGCTTCCACGAGTTCAAGCAGCTCTACGGCGAGACGCTCGTCACCGGCTTCGCGCACATCGAGGGCTTCCCGGTCGGGATCGTCGCGAACAACGGCGTCCTCTTCGCGCAGTCGTCGCAGAAGGGCGCGCACTTCATCGAGCTCTGCTGCAAGCGTCGCGTCCCGCTCGTCTTTCTCCAGAACATCACCGGCTTCATGGTCGGTACCGAGTACGAGGCCGGCGGCATCGCGCGAGACGGCGCGAAGCTCGTTATGGCGGTGGCAAACGCGCGCATCCCAAAGTTCACCGTCGTCACCGGCGGCTCGTTCGGCGCCGGGAACTACGCCATGTGCGGACGAGCCTTCGAGCCGCGACAGCTGTGGATGTGGCCGAACTCGCGCATCTCGGTGATGGGCGGCGAGCAGGCGGCGACGGTGCTCTCGATGGTCGGCAAGGTCGACGAGGATGCGATCCGGGAGAAGTACGAGCTCGAGGGCAACCCGTACTACTCGACCGCGCGCCTGTGGGACGACGGGATCATCGACCCGCTCGACACGCGTCGCGTGCTGGCGCTCGGGATCGCAGCCGCGCTGAATGCGCCGATCCCCGAGACGACCTTCGGCATCTTCCGGATGTAATGAGCCGTGCGGGCTCAGCTGCGCTGATCGTCGCCGCAGTGGGCCTGTTTCTCGTCTCGTGGTCGCTGCTCCACCACGGCACACTTGCGCGCGCGCAGATCACCGACACGGGCCTGTACCAGCAGTACGGCGACGCGATGGCGCACGGGCAGGTCCCGTACCGCGACTTCCGGCTCGAGTACCCACCCGGAGCACTGCCGGTCTTCGTCGTGCCGTCGCTCGGTCACGAGGGTGACCGGAATGCATACGACCGCTGTTTCGACCGGCTCATGGCGCTGTGCGGCTGCGTCGCGATCGTCGGCACGGCACTGGCGCTGCGCGCGCTCGGCGCCGGCACGGCGCGCACGGCAGCAGCGTTGGGCCTCGTCGCGATCTCGCCGTTGCTCGTCGGCTCGGTCGTGCTGTCACGCTTCGACCTCTGGCCGGCATCGCTTGCCGTGCTCGCGCTCGCCGCGCTCCTGCACGAGCGGCTCGTGCTCGCTGCGCTCGCGCTCGGCGCCGCGATCGCGGCGAAGCTCTGGCCGTTGGTGCTCACGCCGCTGGTCATCGTGCACGTGTGGCGCACGCGCGGGCCGCGAGCCGCCGTCGCGTGGGCTGTCGGGCTGGTACTCGCGGACGCGGCGATCTTCCTTCCGTTCGCCGTGCTCTCGCCCGCAGGCTTGCGGGCGAGCTTCCACGCGCAGATCTCGCGGCCGTTGCAGCTCGAGAGCTTCGGCGGCGCCGTGCTCGTCGCGCTGCATCACATCGCGGGCACGAGCCTGCACGTCGTGACGAGTTACGGCTCGCAGAACCTCGAGGGCACGGGCACGCACGCTGTCGAGATCGCGACGACGGTCGCCGGTGCGCTCGCACTCTTGACGGTGTGGGTGCTCTACGCGCAACGCGACGCGGACGGTGAGCGTCTCGTCGCATATGCCGCGGCCGCAGTCGCCGCGACGCTTGCGTTCGGCAAGGTCTTCTCGCCGCAGTTCGTGATCTGGCTCGTGCCGTTCGTGCCGCTCGTGCGCGGGCGGCGGGGCATAGCGGCGAGCTCGCTCCTCGTCGCAGCGCTCGTCCTGACACAGCTGTGGTTCCCGCAGCACTACTGGCCGCTCGCGCAGGGGTTCGCGCAACGCGAATCGTGGCTCCTGCTCGCGCGCGACCTTGCCGTCGTCGCGCTCGCGACACTGCTCGCGTGGCCGCGCCTAGAGCACGAGTCGCTCGGGGAAGGTCGCGCCATGCTCGAAGCGCTCCAGCGCGTACGGGCTCAGGTCGACTGACGGCTCCCTGCCTACAATCTGCTCGGCGAGGGCGCGTCCGACCGCCGGCGACTGCATGAACCCGTGTCCTGAAAACCCACACGCTGCGTAGACGCCTTCGGCGACGCGCCCGACGATCGGGTGTGCGTCAGGCGTCATGTCGTAGAGGCCGGCCCAGGAGCGCTCGATCGTTGCTCCGGCCGCGCGCGGGTAGCGGTGCACGAGCCGCTCGAGCCGGTCCGGGACGAGCGACTCGTCCACGGTCGTCTCGAAGGTCCAGCGCGGCTCGGGATCGCCCATCGCGAGCAGCAGCCGGTCGCCACGGCGACGGAAGTGAAAACCCGTCTCGACCTCGATCACCATCGGCAGGTCGTCCGGTAGCTCGGCGAGCGCCGAAGTCTCGAGCAGCTGGCGGCAGAGCGGACGGATCGGCAGGTCGACGCCGACCGTGGCTGCAAGCTCGGGCGACCACGGCCCGCAGGCGATCACGAGCACGTCGCGGTCGAGCTCCTCCGCGGCGACGTGCTCGCGCACTTCGACGCCGAGCTCCGACGCACGCCGCAGCAATTCACGCGCGACCGCCGGCGGATCGGCGACGCCGTCGCTCCAGCAGCACGTCGCTCCCAGGACGTCGTCCGTTGCGAGGCCCGCGACCACCGCGGGATCGACGCGCTCGACGGGGACGCCGAGCTCGTTCTGCAGCGCGCGCCGCTCTTCGAGGCCGGCAAGTCCTTCCTCAGTCGTCGCGACGAAGAGATAGCCGACTTGCCGAAAGAAGCGTGGCCCGAGTGCGGCGAGGAAGTCGATGCTTTCGCGTGCAAGCACGACCTCCGCCGCGGTCGAGAACTGCTGGCGCACACCGCCCATCGCGCGCGACGTCGAGCCGCCGCAGAGCTCACCGCGGTCGGCGACCACGACGGAGTCGGCGCCGAACAGCGCGAGGTGGTACGCAACGCTTGCGCCGATTGCGCCCGAACCGGCGACGACTATGCGTGCCATTCGCCGACGATGCGTTCGACCTCGGCCCGCTCTTCGGCGGTCAGGCCGCGCAGCGGCGGGCGAACCGCGCCGCGCACGGGAACGCCGCGCAGCCCGAGCACCATCTTCGAAGCTGCGTGGAACGGGAGGCGCTGCATCGACGCGCGCAATGCGCCGACACGCTCTCCCGCTTCGGGCGACGGATCGCGCACGAGCGGCACGACCGCATCGGGGAAGCTCCCGGCGAGTCCCGAGACCGCGCCGGCCGCACCGGCGGCGATGCCCTGTGGAATGAGGGCCTCCGGCCCGACGAAGATGTCGAGCCCGTCGAGCAGGTACGGCTCGAACTTCTCCCATGGGGAATCGGAGACCTTGAGACCTGCGAGGTTCGATGCCTCGTCCCGCAGGCGTGCGATCACCTCGAGCGGAACGGCGTACCCGCTGCGCGCGGCGAACTCGTAGATGTAGAACGGCAGCGGGTCGCACGCCGCCGCCGCCGCGGCGAAGTGTCGGAAGAGCTCCTCTGCGTCGAAGGCGAAGTACGGGGGCGCGATGACGGCGACCGCGTCGGCGCCGACCAGCGCCGCGTGCTCGGCGAGCGTCGTCGTGTCGGCCGTCGACTGCGCGCCGCAGTGGACGGCGACCTGAAGGCGTGGACCGGCGGCCTCCATGAAGAGCTCCGCGATGCGTCGCCGCTCGTCGAGGTCGAAGAGGACGCCCTCGCCGGTGGTGCCGAGCGCGAGGATGCCGTCGAGCCCGTGCGAGGCCAGGAAGTCGACGTACGGCGGGATCGCGTCCTCGTCGACGGCCGTCCCACCACCCGTGAGCGGGGTGAGAGCGGCGGCGATTGCTCCGTGCAGCATCGAGGAAATCTATGCTCTTTCGCGGTGGCGAACCTCCGAGTCGAGCGCGACGGCGATCTCCTGCGGGTCACCCTGGCGCGCCCCGACCGGCACAACGCGTTCGACGCGGCGCTGATCCGCGAGCTCGCGGAGGCGTTCGTCGACGTCGGGCGTGCGCGCGCGGTCGTGCTCGCCGGCGAGGGCAAGAGCTTCTCAGCGGGCGCGGACATCGACTGGATGCGGTCGTCGATCGATCTGTCGCACGAGGAGAACACCGCCGACGCACACGCATTACGCCTGATGCTCGAGGCAATCGACGGCTGCCCCGCCCCGGTGGTCGCCCGTGTGCAGGGGTACGCGCTCGGCGGCGGCGCCGGGCTCGTCGCGGCGGCCGACATCGCGATCGCAGCGCACGATGCCGTCTTCGCGTTCACCGAGGTGAAGCTCGGGATCATCCCCGCGGTGATCTCACCGTTCGCCCTTGCGAAGATCGGCCCGGGCGCGGCACGGCGCTACTTCCTCACCGGCGAGCGGTTCGACGCAGAGACGGCGCTGCAGATCGGGCTCGTGCACGAGGTGGTGGACGATCTCGACGCTGCAGTCGACCGCGTCGTGGACGAGCTCCTCTCCGCCGGCCCGCAGGCCGTGCGCTGGGCGAAGCGCGTGATTCGCGAACGCCCCTCCGGCCCGGAGACCGCGCGCTGGATCGCCGACCGCCGCGCGAGCGACGAGGGCCAGGAGGGTCTGCGGGCGTTCCTCGAGAAGCGGCCGCCGTCCTGGCACCGGGGCTAGGCGTCTAGACGCATCGGGCGAACGTCACGAGCTCTTTCGCAGGTAGAGCTTCCAGGCGTAGTACTCGCGGAACGCTGCCGGCACGGTGGCAATGCGGTGCGCGAGGTGCAGCACCGCGTCCCAGTAGAGCGGCGAGAGGTTGTAGTGCCCGAGAGCAGCGAGCTCGTTCG
>DATEXK010000411.1:0-4403 GCA_035257065.1 Gaiellaceae bacterium
CCCCCCGGCTCGGGCCGCAGCCTGATCTTGCCCGTATCGAGCCCGTGCGAACACCGTGCGAACAGATGCTGTCCAGCTCAATCCAAATCGGCACGTTTTCAGCTTGCAGAACGCGAGTGGTAGAGCGGAAAAGTCCCGCAAAGAGACTGATCCACGCTTTCTAGCCCGTACTGCTGTGCCATCACCTCACTGACGAGGATCGCGTACGGATCGCGGGTTTCTCGCCAGGGGAGATCGCGTCCGCTTGCCCGGAACCACGCCAAGAGAAGCTCTTGCACCGAGGCGAGCGTAAAGGACACGTCCGACACCTGGTACCGGACAGGGCTCCGGAGGAATACGTGTGCTTCGATGGTGTGGATGAGCGGCCCGGAAGTATCCACGCCGGATGCATCGACACCGAGGAAGCGGATCGGCTTTCTCTCCTTCGGCCACTGGCAGCGCGCGGAATGGTCGCTGACGCCCACGGCTCGAGATGCGCTCGCTCAGACGGTCGAGCTTGCGGTTGCCGCGGAGGAGCTCGGCGTCGACGGGGCGTTCGTGCGCGTGCATCACTTCGCGCCGCAGCTCTCGGCGCCCTTCCCGCTCTTCTCGGCGATCGGCGTGAGGACGAGCCGCATCGAGATCGGCACCGCCGTCATCGACCTGCGCTACGAAAACCCGCTCTACATGGCGGAGGAAGCCGCCGTCGCCGACCTGCTCAGCGGCGGCCGGCTGCAGCTCGGCGTCAGCCGCGGCTCCCCCGAGCCCGCCTATCGCGGCTTCGACGCCTTCGGATACCCACCGCCCGAAGGCATGAGCGATGCCGACTACGCGCGCGCGAAGGTCGAGCTCTTCCGCGCAGCGATCGCCGGCGCCGGTGTCGTGCCTGCCGATGCCGGCGGGCACCCGTCGCCGAGCCTGCTGCCGATCCAGCCGCAGTCGCCCGGTCTCTCCGAGCGCATCTGGTGGGGCTCCGGGACTCGGGAGACCGCCGTCTGGGCCGGCGAGCAGGGCATGAACCTGATGAGCTCGACGCTCCTCCTCGAGGACACCGCAGTTCCGTTCGACGAGTTACAGGCCGAGCAAATCGCCCTGTTCCGCGAGGCGTGGGCTGCCGCAGGCCATGCACGGGTTCCGCGCGTCTCCGTGAGCCGGAGCGTCCTCCCGGTGACCTCCGACCTCGACCGCCGCCTGTTCGGGCGCGACGGCGGCGAGGATCAGGTCGGCTGGATCGACGGCGCGCTCGCGCGCTTCGGACGCAGCTACACGGGCGAGCCCGACGTGCTCGCGGCCGAGCTCGCCCAGGACGCGGCCGTCGCTGCGGCCGACACGATCTTGCTCACCGTCCCGAACCAGCTCGGCGTCGACTACAACGCCCGCTTGCTGGAGACGATCGTTCGCCACGTCGCCCCGGCGATCGGCTGGTCACCCGCTCCGTCCACTGCGTAGGCTCTAAGCCGCCTGTTGACTCGAGCGGGACGCACGCTGTTGACTGATACGGGGCTAATGTGCAGAATCACTGAACAGCCGAGCGAGCGCGGGAGGCTCATGGTATGAACATCGCGTCGCGTGGGGCGACAATGGCAGTCGATTGGGAGCAGCGCGTCAACTTCGACCGCTTGCGCACCCACCGGCTGGATCGGACGAAGGCGGCGCTCGAGGCCTCTGACCTCGGCGCGATGCTGCTTTTCGATCCGAACAACCTGCGCTATGTGACGAGCACGGCGATCGGGACCTGGGAGCGGGACAAGAACATCCGCTTCGCGCTCGTCCCGCGCGGCGGTGAGGATCCGATCCTCTGGGACTTCGGCTCCGCCGCGCGCCATCACCAGCTCTATTGCCCCTGGCTCCCCGAGTCGAGCTGGCGCGCGTGGGTGCCGCCGATGCGCGGCGCCATGCCGGACGAGACCGGAGTGCCGGACGATCTGGCGCGCATGGTGCGCGAGGAGCTCCGCGAGCTCGGCCTCGAGGGCGAGCCGCTCGGAATGGACGTGCCCGACATGACGACGCTGCTCGCATTGCAGCGCGCCGGATTGCACATCGTCGACTCGCAGCCGGTGATGCTCGAGGCGCGGAAGATCAAGTCCGACGACGAGCTCGCACTGCTCGAGCAAGCAGCCGGCATGGTCGACGCGGCCTACGACACGATCTACCGCATGCTGCGGCCCGGCGTGAGGGAGAACGAGGTCGTCGCCGAAGCGATGAAGGTGCTGTTCGAGCTCGGCTCCGAGCACGTCGAAGCGATCAACGCGATCTCCGGCGACCGCTGCAACCCGCACCCGCACACCTTCTCCGACCGGGTGCTCCGGCCCGGCGACCAGGCGTTCTTCGACATCATCCACTCCTTCATGGGCTACCGGACGTGCTACTACCGCACGTTCAACATCGGCTATGCGACGCCGGCGCAGCTCGACGCGTACAAGCAGTGTCGCGAGTGGCTCGACGACGCGATCGCGTGCGTGCGCCCCGGTGGGACGACCGCTGAGATCGCCGATGTCTGGCCGACGGCGAAGGAGATCGGCATGAAGGACGAGCGCGCCGCGTTCGGGTTGCAGTTCGGGCACGGGCTCGGGGTCGGGCTCTACGAGGCGCCGATGATCAGCCGCCTCCACTCCTTCGAGGACCCGGTCGAGATCGAGGTCGGCATGGTCTTCGCGCTCGAGACGTACTGTGCCGCAGGCGACGGTCGCTCCGCCGCACGCATCGAGGAAGAGGTGATCGTGACCGCGCAAGGGCCCGAGGTGATCACGCGGTTCCCGGCCGACGAGCTGCTCGTCGCGGGCCGCAATTACGTCCGCGGCGCCGACTTCCTCGACGGCCGTCTTGTCCGCGACGAGCTCGCGGGAGTCTGAGACCGTGCACATCCTGATCCGACGCGAAGAGATCGAGCTCGTACCGGCGCTGCCGGACCACAGCGCCGGGCTCACACGTTCGGTCCTGATCGGCGGCCACAACGGCTCGACCCACACCGGCCTCACGCTGGTCGCGCTCGCCGACGGATTCGTCGATCGCCACCTCCACTCCTTCGAGACGAGCTTCTACGTCTTCGAGGGCGAGCCGACGCTCTATCTCGACGAGAACGCCGTGCGCCTCAAGCCGGGCGCGTGCGGCGTCATCCCGGTCGGAGCGGCGCACTCTTGGCGCAGCGAGGGCGCGTCCCGCTGGCTCGAGATGACGTCCCCACGCCCGCGCGGGGAAGGACAGCCGCCGGACACCTTCTTCGTCGGACCGGCCCCCGACGCCGAGCCGCTCCCGCTCGACATCCGCGACCCGCGTAACCGCAACCTCTTCCTGCTCAGCTCGGCCGACATGGACATCGACCGGCTGAAAGAGGGCGCGCCCGTCGACCAACCGACGGTCTCCGCGAGCATGGCCACCGCAGCCCTCGCCTACAGCGGCATCACCGTCAAGATGCTCGTCGACAAGCGCCTCGAAGCCCAGCTGCAGACGATGTTCATGGTCGCCTACGAGCCCGGCGCGGTCGCCCACCCCCACGACCACCCGTTCGAGGAGTCCTACGTCATGCTCGAGGGAGACGTCGAGGTCGTCGCCGACGACCAGCGCTACACGCTTCACCCGGGCGACGTCTTCTGGACCGGCGTCGGGTGCATCCACGCCTTCTACGAGACCGCCGGCAACAACGTCCTCTGGCTCGAGACCTCGGCGCCGGGACCGCCCGATCGTCACTCTTACCGCTTCGCGCGCGACTGGGAGTACCTCGCCACGCGCCTCAGCGACGAGGCTTCCGTCACGGCGGCTGACTAGGCTCTGGCGACATGGAAGCTTCGCGCCTCACGGACTCTCCCGTTCTCCTCCAGCCCACCGGGCTCGGAGAGCGGCTGAGGGCGGAGCGCAAGAGCCAGCACATGACGGTGCGGGAGATCGCGCGTCGCGTGGGGGTGTCGCCGAGCTTGATCTCGCAGATCGAGCGCGACAAGGTGAATCCCTCGGTCAGCACTCTCTGGTCGCTCGTCAGTGTGCTCGGCCTGCAGATGGGCGAGCTCTTCTCCGAGGTGCCGCCGCCGCGCGGCATCGAGCCTGTCGCGACTGCGATGAGCGACGGGCCGGTCACCGCACAGGGCACGCGGAGCGTGATCGATCTCGAGACCGGCGTACGCTGGGAGCGCCTCACCGCGGCGCACGATGCGGTCGTCGAGTTCCTCACCGTCGTCTATCCGCCCGGTGCGGCGTCGTGCGACGAGGATTCCCTCGTCCGCCACGGCGGCAAGGAGTACGGCTACGTGACGAGCGGCCGCCTCGGCGTGCGCATCGGGTTCGACGAGTACGACCTCGGCCCCGGGATGGCGGTCTCCTTCGACGCCTCGGCTCCGCATCGCCTGTGGGCGATCGGCGACCAGCCGGCCGAGGCGATCTGGGTCGTCGTAGGCAGACAGAGCCACACGCGCGGCCCGCTGACCTAGCGC
>DATEXK010000412.1:0-2302 GCA_035257065.1 Gaiellaceae bacterium
TGTCCGCGGCGTACGCCCGCGCGTTCGCGCCGCAGGCTGCGAAGTCGAAATTGCCGGCCTGCGCGGTCGAGTCGTCGCACGACTGGTAGCCGACCGCGTACTTGCCGGCACGGAAGCCGCGACGCTGAAGCTCGAACTCGATCGCGCGCGTCATCGGTAGCGTCGCGGCCGAGGAGCCACGCAGCGGTAGGTCGGACGCGATCAGGAACTGAACGTGACGGCCTCCGGACACCACGTCACTGCACGAGGGTTCCGGGAGCGCCTGCACACCGTCCTCCTTGGGGCCGGTCGCCGGGGCGTTCACGCTCGTCCAGACGCCTCCACTTCCCACCGCCAGCGCCTGCGGCGTACCGCCGACATCGACGGTGCGAACCGCGTAGGTCACGGGGTCGATGCGCGAGATCGTGCCGAGCAATGGATTCGCCGCCCAGAGCGCGCCGTCACCGAACGACAGCGAGAGGACACCGATGCCGACGGAGATCGTCCTCGTGACGGGGTGCGGGCCCGGAATGACGCGCCAGACGGTGCCGTCTTGCTCGTCGGCGACCCAGACCGCGCCCGCGCCGATCGCGATTCCGTCGAGCTCGCCGGCGGGGAGCGGGATCCGCGTCGAGATGCGGTTCGTGCGCGAGTCGATGCGGGCCAGCGTGCTCGCACCGTCGTCGACCCACACGTTGCCACCCGACACCGCGATCGCCTGCACGTCGAGCCCGGTGACGATCGCCGCGACCGTGCGGGTCGCCGGGTCGATCCGGGCGACGTTCCCGTTGGCGTCAATTGCCCAAACGGCATCGCGGCCGATCGCCAGCGCGCTGTCACTGGTCGCCCGCAAGAATCCGGCGGTCGGATATGACGACGCCGCAGGCAACGTGATCACGCGGGTCGGGATCGCCGAGCGGAGATCGAGTCGCGAGACGCTGTAGGGCGCTACGACGCTGATGAGAGCGCTGCTGCTCGTCGCGCGCCCGTTGCCGACCCAGAGCGCGCCCGCGCCGACCGCGAGATCCGTCGGGATACCGACAGTCGTGAAGGTGCCGACGACCTTCTTCGTCGCCGGATCGATCCGCGAGATCGTCTGGTCTGAGGCGCTCAGCGCCCAGACCGACCCGGCGCCGACGGCGAGACTGGTCGGCGTCTGCGCAGATGGGATCCGCCGGTCGACGTCGCCTGTCTGCGGATCGATCACGACGATCGCGCTTGCCGTGGCGGCCGCAGTGTGGCCGCCTGCACCGCCGGCGAGCTCCCAACCGATGGCGGCGGCAGCTGCTGCGACGACGAGCGCGCCCGCGATCGCGATCCTCCACCCGTAGCGTGCGATTCGCGGCGGAACGGCAAGCCGTCGCGGTGGTGCTTGGAGCGCAGCGTCATGGACGAGGATCTGCTGCTCGAGCTCACGCAGGCCCGGGCTCGGCTCGAGCCCGAGCTCCCGGTCGAGCGTGTGCCGGGCGACGCGATACGCCTCGAGCGCGTCGGCCTGGCGGCCGCACCGGTAGAGCGCGAGCATCAGCTGGGCAAGCAGACGCTCCCTGAATGGATGCTCGGCGACAAGCGCCTCGAGCTCGGACACGACGCCGGCGTGCCGCCCGCGCGCGAGATCGGCATCGATCCGCTCCTCGAGCGCACCGAGGCGCGCTTCCTCGAGCCGCGCGATCTCTTTCTGCGCGAACGCCTCATACGCGAAGTCGGCGAGTGGAGCTCCGCGCCACAGCCGCAGCGCAGCGTCGAGCAACGGCGCGGCATCGTCCGGCAAGCGCCCGGCGGCGCTGGCGACGAGACGCTCGAAGCGACTCGCATCGAGCTGGTCGACGTCGACCCGGGCGAGGTAGCCGGGCGCTCGCGTGACGAGCACGCCGTCGCCGAGCACCTTCCGCAGCTGCGAGACGTACCCCTGGATCATCTTCACCGCGGTCGGCGGCGGCTCCCCGCCCCAGAGCTCCTCGCTCAGCACGTCCAGCGAGACCGGCTCGTTCGCGTGCACGAGCAGGATCGCGAGCAGCGCACGCTGCTTCGCCCCACCGAGCGGGAGCTCACGGCCGCAGTCGACCACTTCGAGTGGCCCGAGGATGCGGAACTCGAGCGCCACGCCCGCGACGCTAGCGCTTGCGGATTGGCCGCACAAGCAGCCGATTTACCGAGTTTGTACCGCCGTTGACCGGATTCCGACCGGCAACGGAAAGCCTCCGCGCATCGGCCGGCAAGAACTGGCCCAGACCACGGGAGGCACAGATGAAGAAGCTGCTCGTAATCGCCACGATCGTCGCCGTCGTCGCGCTGACGCAGGCGGCGCTCGCCGCCGCGAGCC
>DATEXK010000413.1:0-3743 GCA_035257065.1 Gaiellaceae bacterium
GTCGTGGAGGAGTTCGTCGCCACGGGCCAGCCCGTGGGCTCGAAGACCCTCGTCGAGACCGCAGGGCTTACCGCGGCGCCCTCGACCGTCCGCGCCGAGCTCGCCGAGCTCGAGTCGCTCGGCCTGCTCACGCACCCGCACACCTCGGCCGGGCGCGTTCCGACCGAGAGCGGTTACCGCTACTACGCGGACGAGCTGTTGCACCGGCTCGCGCCCCAGCCGGCCGAGTTCCCGCTCGACCTGCACACGACGCGCACCGAGGTCGAGTCGGCGCTCCAGGCGACGACCGACATGCTCTCGCAGGTGACGAGCCTGCTCGCGCTCGTGTCTGCGCCGCCCCTCGAGGCGACGACGGTCGTGCGCGTCGAGGTGCTGCTCCTCCAGCCCGAGGTCGTGATGGTCGTCGTCATCACCTCGGCAGGCGGTGTCACGAAGCGGATCTTCCACTTCGGCGAGCCGGTCGACGCCGGCCTCGCCAAGTGGGCCGGCGAGTACCTCAACGAGACCGTCGCCGGCCTGCAGCTCGGGACGTCGCTCCTGCGCCGTCGCTTCGACGACGCCGGGCTCGGGTTCCGTGAACGCACGTTCCTCGACGCTCTTCGACCCGCGTTCACCGAGCTCGTCTCCGCCGAGCAGCGTCTGTACGTCGGCGGCGCTGCCGACCTACTCGGTGGGGTGCGGGCCGAGGAGCTCGAGGCATACCGCAGCTTGTTCGACCTCGTCGAGAAGCGGGCCGCGCTACTCGAGGTGCTCGGCGAGTCGCCTGTCGACCCGCGCAGGCCGTACGTGCGCGTCGGCCGCGAGCTCGACCATCCGGCGCTGCGCGAGGTCGCGCTCGTCGGCGCCTGCTACGGCCTCGTGCACCGGGCGCTCGGCGCTGTCAGCCTCGTCGGGCCGGTGCGCATGGACTACGAGAAGGCTCTCGGCGCCGTTCGCTCCGCCGCCTCCGAGCTCTCGCGGTTCGTCGAGTCGGTCTACGACGAACGCTGATCGAGTAGCGGACCGCCCGCCACCGCGTCGGAGCAGCGGACGCACGCGGGGTCTGCGCAGCGGGTCAGCGCGGGCGTTCGCTGGATCGCGCGGATCGCGATCGACAGCATCTCGGCCGCCGGATATGCGATCCAGGCGCTCGCGCCCACGCGCGTCTCCCGCTTGACCGGCGCGAGGAGCGGCGCGAAGGCGTCGAAGCCGTCCGAGCACCCGCCGACGGGCACCATCCGGATCTCCCCATCCGGGCCGTTGGCCCAGCGGCGAAAGAGTGTCCGGCCGGCGCGCTCCTCGGCTAGGTGGAGCAGCGTCGCCGAGGTCAGGCCGACGCCGAGCAGCACGAGGTCACCGTCGCTCTCGGCGAGGGCGCGCAGTGGTGCGTACACGTCGGATGCCGTTTGGCCTGCGACGACACGGCTGGCGCCGGGCCCGACGGCGGAGAAGGAGCAGAGCGGATGGTCGCCGCGCGCCCGCTCGGGCCGCCGCACGACCTCTGCCGGTATCGCGCCCATCCGGCCGTCGATCTCCGTCGTGGCCGGGTCGAAGATCCCGGCCGGCGGAAACTCCTTCGCGGTTCCGTAGTCGAGTCCGTTGCGGGCAGGCCGGAGGTCGACCGGCACCGCGACCGCATACGTCCACGAGAAGCTCGGCACGAGAACGGTGCAGCCCTCGGCGAGGAACGCATCGATCACGGCCGCGGCTCCGCCCGCGACCTCACCGAACGAGCGGAGCGACGAGTGCAGGCACACCACTCGGCCGGAGACCCCGAGCTCGCGAACCCCTGCGGTCAGATCGTCCGCCGTCACGGCGCGCATTCGCGGGATCGTAGGGCCTGGCGTCTACATTTGGGCTGTGGCCACCACCGAACACGACTACTACGAGTTGCTCGGCGTCGCTCGGAACGCGACCGAGGCCGAGATCAAGAAGTCGTTCCGCGCGCTCGCGCGCGAGCTGCATCCCGACGTGTCCGACGCGCCCGACGCGCACGACCGGTTCCGCGAGGTCGTCGAGGCGTACGAGGTGCTCTCGAAGTCCGAGTCCCGCGAGCTGTACGACCGCTACGGACACGCAGGCCTGCGCAGCGGCGGCTTCGAGCCCGGTCACTTCGACTTCGGCAGCCTCTCGGATCTGTTCTCGGCCTTCTTCGGTGACGAGATGCTCGCGGGGCGCGGTGGCTCTCGCGGCGCAGACCTCGCCGCGTCGGTGGAGATCGACCTCATCGAGGCGTCGCAGGGAGCGAAGCGCCAGGTGCCGTACCAGGTTGCGATCACATGCGCGCACTGCGGCGGCGACGGATCCGAGCCGGGCACCGAGGTGAGCGTCTGCCCAACATGCGGCGGGGCGGGGCGACTGCAGCAGGTCTCTCGCAGCGTCTTCGGCGAGTTCGTGCGCACGCAGACGTGCGCCACGTGCTCCGGCTCCGGCCGCAAGATCGAGACGCCGTGTACGGCGTGCGCCGGCGCCGGCCGCCTGCTCGACGAGCGCACGCTCGACGTCGACATCCCGGCCGGCATCCACGACGGCCAGCGCATCCGCATCACGGGCCAGGGGCACGCCGGAGTGCAGGGAACGCGCGCCGGCGACGTGTACGTCCAGGTGCACGTCCGGCAAGACCCGCGCTTCGTGCGCGACGGCAACGACGTCTTCTCGACCGTCGATCTCTCGATGACGCAGGCCGCGCTCGGCACGACCGTCACGATTGCGACGCTCGAAGGCGACCACGAGCTCGAGTTCGCGGCGGGCACGCAGCCCGGGCAGGTCGTCACGTTGCGCGGACGCGGCATGCCCGTGCTCCAGGGTTTCGGCCGCGGCGACCACCGCGTGCTCGTCAACGTCGTGCTCCCGCGCCATCTCAACACCGAGCAGCGGCGGCTGCTCGAGGAGTTCGACTCGCACGCGGACGAGGCGACGTACAAGGCGGACGAAGGCTTCTTCGAGAAGTTGAAGAGCGCGTTCCGGTGAGGCGCGTCTTCGTCTCCGGCGGCGAGCTCGAGCTCGCACAGCTGCTGGACGTGTTCCCCGTCGGGGTGGAAGAGGTCGACGGCGGCTTCGCCGTCTACACCGATGACGCCGGCGAGAGTGCGCTCGGCGAGCTCTTCGAGATCAGCTCGTCGTCGTTCGCCGAGGGCTGGGAAGAGGCGTGGCGCGAGTTTCATCACGGCGTCGTCGTCGGGCGCTTCTGGGTCGGGCCGCCGTGGGAGCAGCCGACCGACGGCTTCACACCGGTCGTGATCGATCCGGGCCGTGCGTTCGGCACGGGCGCGCACGCGACGACGCGGCTCAGCCTCGACCTGCTTCAGGAGCTCGAGCCGACGAGCCTGCTCGACGTCGGCTGCGGCTCCGGCGTGCTCTCGATCGCCGCCGCCAAGCTCGGGTTCGCGCCGATCATCGCCGTGGACAACGAGCAGGACGCGGTCGAGATCGCGGACTTGAATGCACACGCAAACGGCGTCTCGCTCACGGCGTATCGGGCCGACGCGCTCGTCGACGACCTGCCGCGCACCGATGTTGTCATCGCAAACGTCGCGCTCGATGTCGTCGAAGCGCTCTTGCCGCTGCTCGACGCACGGCTCGCGATCACGTCCGGCTATCTCGAGCGCGACGAGCTTCGCGCTCCCGGCTGGCATCGGCTCGAACGCCGCGACCGCGAGGGCTGGGCCGCCGACCTGTTCGAGCGCGTCGTGTCCTAGCCCGGCGTTGGGTTCCTGTTTACAGTTCTGATCCTTGGCGACGTTCTCGATCCGTTTTCTCGGTTG
>DATEXK010000414.1:0-5746 GCA_035257065.1 Gaiellaceae bacterium
CCCGTCGAGGTACTCCATCGCGATGTAGTAGGTGCCCTCCGCCTCGCCGCGGTCGTAGATCGAGACGATGTTGGGGTGCGAGAGCGCGGCGGCGTTCTTCGCCTCCCGGCGGAAACGCTCGACGAACTGCTCGTCGTTCGCATGGCGCTCGTTCAGGATCTTGATTGCGACCCGCCGGCCGAGCTCCTGGTCCTCGGCGAGATAGACGTTCGCCATCCCGCCGGCGCCAAGCTTGCGCACGACCTGGTAGCGGCCATCGAAAAGCGTGCCGATGAGCGTGTCCGAGACAGCCACAGGGGTCAGTGCTCTTTCGGGGGATGCGGCCGGATGCCTGGTTCGCGAGCACCAAGCGATGCAAGGACGCAGGGAGATCCCATAGTGGTTTCTATGGGGTCGACCGAGGACGCGGCAGCGCGCCGCGTGATCGCGGGCCAGGGGCCGGCTGGCATCCTCCGGAGGAGCACGTGTACAGGGTAGTGGGCGCCTCAGCCATGCAGGAGGGACTGGAGCACGAGCTTGGCGATCGGGGCCGCAACAACGCCTCCGAAGCCGTTTGCCTGCTGCTCGAGGACGACGGCGACGGCGACCTGCGGGTTGTCGGCGGGAGCGAAGCAGACGAACCAGGCCGTGTAGACGTTGTTCACGCCCGTCTCGGCGGTGCCGGTCTTTCCCGCCACCTGGATGCCGGGAATCTGGGCCGCCGTGCCGGTGCCGCCCTGGACGGCCGCGACCATCATCGCGGTCAGGTCGGTGGCCGTCTGTGGCTTGATCGCGCGTCCGAGGTTGCCCGGCTTCGTGTCGCGCACGGTCGAGCCGTCGGGGGCGACGACCTTCGCGACGACGTACGGCTTCGGCACGACCCCGCCGTTGCCGACGGTCGCGGCGACCATCGCCATCTGGAGCGGCGTCGCGAGCATCGTCGTCTGACCGAAGGCGAGCCGGCCGGGGTCGACCGAGTTCGGATCCTTCGGGTCGTCGAGAACGCGCCCCGCCTTGGTGTACTTGTAGAGGCCGCTTGGCGCGCGCTCGTCGGACGGAGTCTCGAGCGGCGGCGTCTTGTAGAAGCCGAACCGCTTTGCGTAGTCGAGGATCGTCTTCGCGCCGATCTTCATGCCGACGTTGCAGAAGACCGAGTTGATCGAGTGCTCGAAGCCCTGCACGAGGTTCACGTGGCCGAACGCCTCGGGCCCGTTCTGATCCGGATTGCCCGCGTTGCTGACCTTCTGCCCGTACTCCGTGCAGTAGCCGGGGTCCTCGAACGTCGAGGCCGGTGTGAACGCACCGGTGTCGAGCGCGGCGGCCGCGGTGATGATCTTGAACGTCGAGCCCGGCGTGTACAGCCCGCTCGTGGCCCGATTCAGCAGCGCATGACCTTCGCCGCAGTCGCCGCGGATCTTCAGCACCTTCGCGTAGTTCGCCGAGATGGAGTTCGGGTCGTACGACGGCGTCGACGCCATCACGTAGACCGCTCCGGTGTGCGTGTTCATCGCGACGACGGCGCCACAGCGGCTGCCGAGTTGCTGCTGCGCGATCCGTTGCGCGGCGGGCCGGAGCGTGAGCAGCAGGCTGTTGCCCTTCACCGTTCCGCCGCCGAGCTTGTCGAGCGCCCGCTTGAACGCGTTGCTGAGGTTCGTGTTCGAGCCGGTGAGGTAGTCGTTCATCGACCGCTCGAGACCGGCCTGCGAGCGAGCTGCGGTCGAGTAGCCGATCGTCTGCGCGGCGAGCTTGTGCTGCGGATAGCGGCGGAAGAACAGCGTCTGCCCCCCGACCTTCTTCTTCTTGTTCGCCGCGAAGATCGCCTTGGGCCCGGTCTGGATGAGGCCGCGCTGAATCGTGAACTGCACGACGCGCTGGATCGCGTTGTCCTGCCGGGCCTGGAGCCCGCCGGACGCCCACGCCTGCCAGTACGTCGTCGCGACGACGAGAGCGACGAGCAGCAGGACGGCGACGATCGCAAGCCGAGTGAGCTGGCGATTCAACGCACGCCCTCGACTTCCGCGTTCGCGCGGTTCGAGATCAGCATCAGCCCCGCGACGACGATGAAGCTGGAGACGATGCTCGAGCCTCCATACGAGACGAGCGGCAACGTGATGCCCGTGAGCGGCAGCACGCGCAGGATCCCGCCGACGATGATGAAGGTCTGGAGCGCGAAGCCGAAGGTGAGGCCCGCCGCGAGCAGCTTCGAGAAGCCGTCACCGGCAAAGAGCGAGATGCGGAAGCCGCGCAGCACGAAGACCATGTAGAGCAGCAGCAGCGCGGCGGCGCCGATCAGCCCGAGCTCCTGCGCGAGCGCCGAGTAGATGAAGTCGGTGTTGAGCTCCGGGATGATCTGGTGCCCCGACGAGGTGGTGAAGGTGCCGGTGCCGAGGCCGGTGCCCGCGAAGCCGCCGTGGCCGATCGAGTAGAGCGACTGCACCTCCTGATAGCTCCCGCAGTCCTGGCGCAGCGTCTGCGTGCCGGTGAGCGCGCAGTAGACCTTGTCTGTGGTCCACGGGTGCAGCCAGTTCGTGACGCGTGTGCGAACGTGCGGCGTCCCCTTGTAGACGGCCGCAGCTCCGGCGACAAAGAGCCCGACGGCCACGGCGACGTAGGCCACACGAGCGGTGGCCGCGTAGAGCAGCGCCAGGAAGATCCCGTAGTAGAGGAGCGCGCTCCCGAGGTCGCCCGTCGCGAACAGGACGAGCATCGCGCCGCCCCAGATCACGAGCAGCGGGCCCCAGTCCTTGAGCCGTCCCTGGGCGAGCACCTCGCGCTTCTCGCGCAGGTAGGCGGCGAGAAAGACGATCAGGGCGATCTTCCCGAGCTCGCCGGGCTGGAACTGCAGGCCGCCGGCATGCACCCACAGCCGCGACCCGTTCACGGTCTGGCCGATCACCGGCAGGAGCGGCATGAACAGGAGCGCGATCGCGCCCAGGCCGAAGAGGTACTTGTAGTTCTCGAGCAGCCGGTAGTCGCGGCGCAGCCCGAGCAGGACGACCGCGAACACCGCGACGCCGATCACGACCCAGAGCCCTTGCTTGAACGCGTCCGACGGGCCGAGCCGGTAGATCTCGGTCAACCCGATCGCAGTGAGCAGGGCGGCGATCGGCAGCAGATACGGATCGGCGTACGGCACGGTGTACCGCGCGACGAGGTGCGCGACGAGGTAGAGCGCGAAGAAGAACGCGGCGTACGTGAGCGACGCGGCGGAGATCTCGGACTTGCGCGCGATATAGACGCTCGCGAAGCCCACGCCCGTCAGGAGGCCGGCGACTGTCAGATAGACGAGCTCGCGATTGCGGTTGCTCAGTCTCAGCGCAGCAATCCCCAGATGAGCAGCACGGCCGCGAGCGCCAGCAGTGCGAGCATCGCCAGCACGAGCCGGGCACGCGCTGCGGGCGAGATCGGCTCCCCCCGCACGGCCGCGAGCGCCTCTGGAGAGCCTGGGACGAGGAAGGCCGCTTCGACCTCCTCGGCCGGAACGACCATCGTGTCGAGCGCAGGCGCGGCCGGGTGTACGCCGTGAAGCGTGTCGTCGTCCTCGCCCGCGGCCGACATCTGCACCGTGTCGCCGTCGTCGGCGCTGATCGTGAACGCGACGACGGTGATGTTGTCCTCTCCACCCGCGCGGTTCGCGGCGGCGACGAGCGCCTTCGCGGCGCGGTCGAGATCGTCGTGGTGGCGCACGAGCAGGTCGAGGATGTCCTCGTCGTCGACCATCGTCGTGAGGCCGTCGGAGCAGATCATGAAGAGGTCGCCCGCCTTCGCCTCGACGACGAACGTGTCGACATCGACGTCCGGGTCGGTGCCGAGCGCGCGCGTGATCACCGAGCGCTGCGGGTGCGTCTCCGCCTCCTCCGGCGAGAGCTTGCCGCTCTTCAGCAGCTCGTTGACGAGCGAGTGGTCCTCGGTGAGCTGCTCGAGAACACCGTCGCGCAAGAGGTAGGCACGCGAGTCGCCCACGTGGCCGAACGTGACGCCCGTGCCTTCGACGAGAGCCGCGGTGATCGTCGTTCCCATGCCGGAGGCGGAGGGGTCGGCGTTCGACCGCTCGTAGACGCGGCGGTTCGCCTCCTGGATCAGCGCGACGACGCGCTCCTCGCCACCTGCGGAGCCGGGATCGGTGTCCCGGAGCGCAGCCGCCGCGAGCTTCGACGCGACCTCGCCCGCCTGCGCGCCGCCCATGCCGTCGGCGACCGCGAAGAGCGGCGGAGCGACAACGAACGAGTCCTCGTTGCGACGCCGCTTGTTACCGGTGTTCGACTCCCGGCCGACCGCGCCGACGCTCATGCGTCGAACCTCAGCTCGGTCTCGCCGACACGCACCACGTCGCCGCGCTCGAGCTTGCGCGGCCGGTCGATGCGCTCGCCGTTCACGAACGTGCCGTTCGTCGAGCCGACGTCGCTCACCCAGACGCCGTCACGACGAGGCTCGATGCGCACGTGCCGCGCCGACGCGAACTCGTCGCCTTCGATCGAAACGTCGTTCTGTGCGCCGCGGCCGACGGTGAGCGGCCTCGAGTCGAGCGGAAACTCCTCGCCGACCGTGAGCACCTGGCTCTCCAGGACGACGAGCCGCCCCGAGTTGGTCGTGTGCTCCATCAAGCCGTCGGCGAGCGCAGGCCGGAGGATGAAGCTCTCCTGGGGCAGGCGCAGGTCGCGGCCGGCCGTGCGCACGATGCGCCAGATGAAGAGGTAGAGCAGGACGAGAAAAGCAAGCTTCAGGCCGAGCAGGACGGTCTCGTACGTGGTGCTCGCGACGATCATTCGCGCTCCGTCGAGAACGTCACGACCGTCTCGCCGACCGTGAACGAGTCGCCGGGCTCGAGCTTCGCCCGCTTGACGCTCCGGCCGTTCACCTCGATCCCGTTTGTCGAGTCGAGGTCGACGATCCAGTACGCCGTCCCTTCCTGGCGGAGCTCGGCGTGGCGCCGTGAGACGTTCGAGTCCTCGATCTGGATGTCGCACTCCCGCGAGCGTCCGAGCACGACCCGGCGGCTCTCGACGCGCTTGACCTGGCCGTCCCACGAGAGGACTGCGATCTCGCGCTCGAGCCCGGCGACGGCCGCGGCCTCGGTCGGCTGCTGGATCGGCTTGTAGATCATCGTCGCGCCCGACTCCACCTGCTCCTCGGGCTCGTCCGCAACCGGCCCGCGGGTGCCGTGCTTGGGCTGGACCATCCGGGTCGCGATCCCGAACTCCCCGACCGCGAGGTCGTCGTCGGTCTCGAGCAGCACCTTCGGCGGCGTGAGCACCGCATAGCTCTCGCGCTTCGCGTGCTCGGTGAGGTACTCCTCGAGCTCGGCGATCAGCGACCCCTGGTAGTCGGCGAACTGCTCGCGATCGGAGACGGAGAGGTACACCGTGTACTCGTTCGGGACGTACACCCGTGAGACGGACACCGTCTTGTGGTCGTCCATCTCCTTCGAGAGCCGCCGTGCAAGCTCGACCGGCTGAACGTTCGTCCGGAACGCCCGTCCGAAGACGCCTTCGAGCAGCGCCTCGATCTTCTGCTCAATCGCCCTGAGGACCAATGCGGGGTGACATTACCCGGCGGACGAGAGAATCAAAGCTCTACTGGACTTCAGTGCGGACGGCGAGCAGCACTGCAGTCGCCCAGGCGGCCGCGACGAGCGGTGCGATCGCCGCTGCGGGCACCACCGGAACGCAGAGCAGGACCATCGCCGCCCCGATCGCCGCGCCGCCCCAGCGGCCGTGGCGGCGGGCAAAGGGGACAGCCACCGCGAGCGCAGCGAAGGCGCCGGCCA
>DATEXK010000415.1:0-3083 GCA_035257065.1 Gaiellaceae bacterium
GGGAGCGGCTGGAGCAGCCTGCCGACGGCGCGTTCGAGTTCGTCCTCACGACCGGCGTCCTCGAGCGGCACCTGCCCGAGAACGCACGCATCCTCGACATCGGCGGCGGGCCGGGCCGCTATGCACTGTGGCTCGCAGACCAGGGGCACGTGGTCTCGCTCGGCGACCTCTCGCCCGAGCAACTTGTCATCGCGCGTGAGCGCGTGGCCGGAGCGAATGCGGGCGCCACTGTGACGGAGATCGTCGAAGTCGACGCCTGCGATCTCTCCCGCTGGGCCGACGAATGCTTCGACGCCGCACTGAGCCTCGGCCCCTTCTACCACCTGACCGCCCGAGCAGACCGCGATGCTGCAGCAGCGAGCTTGCGCGCGTCGTGAAGGCCGGCGGCGTCGTCTTCGTTGCGTTCATCCCTCGTTACACGTTCATTCGTCGCACGCTCATCAACCCCGAAGAGCGGCGGCACCTGCTCGATCGCGAATGGGTGCGACGGCTCGTAGACGACGGCATCTTCCAGAACGACGTACCGGGCCGGTTCAACTCCGGCTACGGCGTGCGCCCGGAGGATGTCGAGCCCTTCATGGCCGGGTTCGGCTTCTCGCAGATCGAACTACTCGCCGCGGAGGGCCTCACCTCCGGGGGCGTCGCGAGCCTCATGACCGATCTCGTCGAGGAGGGCGGCCCCGTGTTCGAGGCTGCGCTCCGTCTGATCGCCGAAACTGCGGGCGACCCGGCACTTCTCGGGGCCGCGAACCATCTTCTCTACGTCGGTCGCCGCGTCTGAGCCACGTGCCAGCCGGGCAAGAGCTTCAGGCCGACACCCCGGCTAGCTTTTCGCCTTCGCCTGCTCGAACGCAGTCCGCTCGTCCTCCGGCATCGAGTACGTGTGCTGCTCCTCCGGGAACGCGCCACTGCGCACTTCGTCCGCGTAGCGTCCGAGCGCTTCGACGATCGCGTCGCCGACATCGGCGTACCGCTTGACGAAGCGCGGCGCGTGACCGTCGTAGTAGCCGAGCATGTCGTGCCAGACGAGCACTTGGCCGTCGGTGTCGCCGCCCGCACCGATGCCGATCGTCGGCACGGCGAGCGCCGCGGTCACCGCTTTCGCGACGGTTGCCGGCACGGCCTCGAGCACGATCGCGAAGCAACCGGCATCCTGGAGCGCGAGTGCGTCGTCGATCAGCTGCTGCGCCTGGTCGGCGGTGCGGCCCTGCGCCTTGAAACCGCCGAGCACCGTCGCGGTCTGCGGGGTCAACCCGATGTGGCCCATCACCGGGATGCCTGCGGCGACGATTGCGCGTGCACGCTCGATCGACGTTCCGCCGCGCTCGAGCTTCACTGCGTCCGCGCCGGCGTCCTTCACGAGGCGCACCGCATTGGTGACCGCCTGCTCGTTCGACACCTCGTATGAGCCGAACGGCATGTCGGCGACGACGATCGGCCGCTTGACGCCGCGCGTCACCCATTGCGTCATGAACACGATCTCGTCGAGCGACACGGCGACCGTCGACTCGCGGCCGTGGAGGACCATGCCGGAGGAATCGCCGACGAGGATCAGGTCGACTCCCGCAGCGTCGGCGAGCTGCCCGCTCGGTGCGTCGTACGCCGTGACCATCACGATCTTCTCGCCGCGGCGCTTCATCTCCATCAGCTCCGTCAGGGGAAGCTTGCCGGCCGTCCACGACGCGTAGCGCGGGCGCTTGTCGCTCATGTGAGCTCTCCTTCGAGGATGACGTTGTCGATGAGCCGGGTTGCGCCGACGCGCGCGGCCGACGCGAGGATCGTGACGCCGTCGAGATCGATCAGCTCGACGTAGTCCGCGCTCAGTCCGTTCAGGGCGGCGCGGGTGGCGGCGACTGCGTCGCCGCCGAGGATGTGCGCCTGCGCGCCCTCAGCGAGCGCGCGGGGGAGACCGAGTGCACGGGCACGCTCTTCGCGGGAGAGTCGCGCGTTGCGCGAGGAGAGCGCGAGACCGTCGTCGTCGCGGACGGTCGGCAGCACACGAATCTCGACCGGGAGGTTCAGGTCGCGCACGACGCGCCGGATCACGACCGCTTGCTGCGCGTCCTTCTGGCCGAAGTACGCACGCCGCGGCCGCACGATGTTGAAGAGCTTCACGCACACGTTGGCGACGCCGCGGAAGTGGCCGGCGCGCGCCGCGCCTTCTGCGCCCGTGTCCTCGACGTCGACCCACGTGCTGAAGCCCGGCGGATAGATCTCGCCGGCCCCGGGCACGAAGAGCACGTCGACACCTGCGTCTTCCGCGAGTCTCGCGTCGGCATCCTCGTCGCGCGGATACGCGGCGAGGTCGGACTGCTCGCTGAACTGTGCAGCGTTCACGAAGAGCGACGCGACGACGAGCTCGTTCTCCGCCCGCGCCGCGTGAAAGAGCGAGAGATGGCCGCCGTGCAGCGCACCCATCGTCGGGACGAGCCCGACCTCGCCGCGCAGCTCGCCGCGCAGCTCCTCGATCGTGCGGACGGTCCTCACGTCGCGAGCGCCAGCGTTCCGCCGGCGAGGGTCTCGTAGAGCTGCTCGAGCTCCGGGTGCGCAGCTCGGATCGCCGCCCGGTGCGCCTCGACCGTGGCCCAGTCGCCGCGGGAGATCGGGCCTGTCAGCTCGAAGTCGTTCTCGATCGTCCGCGACATCAGCGGCACCAGCGCGTCGGGTGGGGCGCCGGCGCTCTCGAAGAGGAGCGACGCGGCGCGGTGCAGCGTGACGACGTAGTTGGACGCGAAGACGGCTCCCGCGTGGTACAGCGTGCGTGCGGAGTCGGCAAGCTCGAACGGTCGAAGCCCGAGTGCCTCCGCAAGCCAGAGCCCCGCCGCGCGCGTCTCCTCCGTCTCGGCGGTGACCGCGGCCCAGGCGCCGTCGAGCTGCTCCGCTCCCCGCGAGCGCGTGAACGTCTGCAGCGGATGGACGCTGAAACGGCGCACGTGCGGGTCGAGAGCGCTCAGCGGCGTCGCCCCGCTGACGTGCGCGACGAGCGGCCCCGGGCTCAAGGCTCTCGCCACCTCCGCGATCGCCGTGTCCGGCACGCACAGGAGCACGAGCTGCGGGTCGCCCTCGACCGTTCTGCCCGCGCG
>DATEXK010000416.1:0-2085 GCA_035257065.1 Gaiellaceae bacterium
GTTGTGCCAGCCTTCACCGAAGACGAGCAGCGCGACGAGCCAGTTGTTGCGCGCCTGGTCGCGTGAGCGATAGTCCTGGTGCCCGAACATGTGGCAGATCGAGTTCACGCTGAAGGTCGCGTGCTGGTACGCGAAGATCCGGATCAGACCGCCCCACACGAGACCCTCGACGCCGGACTGCCAGGTTCCGCCGACCGCGTAGCCGATCGCAAACGGAATACCGAGCGTCAGCACGACCCAGACCATGTAGAACCGGTCGATCATGCGCAGCATCCGATCGTCGTAGAGATCCTTGCCGTAGATCTCGCCGCGCTCCATCCCCTTCGTCGAGAACATCCAGCCGACGTGGGAATGGACGAAGCCGCGTACCGCGCCGAGCACGCCCGGCCCGTGGCCGACATGCGGGGAGTGCGGGTCGCCAGGCTTGTCGGAGAGCGCGTGGTGCTTGCGATGGTCGGTCACCCACTGGATCAGCGGGCCCTGCATCGTCATGCAGCCGAGGATCGCCAACGCAGCCTTCACCGACGGACGGGCCTCGAAGCCCTTGTGCGTGAAGTAGCGGTGGAAGCCGATCGTCGTTCCAAACGCGCACACGGTGTAGAGACTGAGGAAGAGGACGACGTCGACCCAGTGGAAGCCGACGCCCCAGAGCAGGCCCATCGCCGAGACGACGCCGAGCGGCGGCACGATCACCGCGATCAAGGTCACGACCTGGCTCACCCGGCTCGTCCGTTCGAGGACGGTTCCGACTGGAACGATCTCTTCGAGCTGAGCAGGTTCTCTCGGTTCTAGTGCGCGTACGGCCATAACTCTCCCCGGGGAGGCTACCCGACGGTTCGGCTCGGTATTCGCCCACGGGCGAATACCGGTTGGCAGGTGGTGGCGATTCCAGCGAGCGAGGCTTGCGCATACGTACGCTCCGCGGCGTGCACCGGCTCCTGGAGCGCGCGGAATGAACGCCTACGACGTGCTCCACGTCGTCGGCTTCCGCAGCTTCATGCGGCGGCTCTATCGCATCGAGGTGTACGGCGCTGAGCGCATCCCCACGAACGGGGCGTGCATTCTCACCGCGAACCACGAGTCGATCGTCGACCCGTTCATCCTCGCCGTCGTCACGACACGTCCGATCCACTACATGGGCAAGGCCGAGCTCTTTCGCCGCCGGTCTGTCGCGGCGGTGCTGCGCTCGCTCAACACGTTCCCGGTCGAGCGCGGCAGCGGCGATCGCGCGGCCATGAGCGAGGCCGCCCAGCTGCTCGCGCACGGCGCTGTGCTCGGGATCTTTCCGCAGGGCACGTCGAAGCAGCTCGCGCGCAGATGGCACCGAGGCGCCGCCCGGCTTGCCCTCGTGACGGGCGCCCCGCTCGTGCCCGTGCGGATGACGGGAACGCGCGGCTGGCCGCTCCGCACCCGCGTCCGCATCGAGGTCGGCGAGCCGATCACAGTCATGCCGGCGAAGCCAAGCGTCGCCGCGGCGCGCGAACTGACCCGGCGGCTCGAAGAGGCGACGCTGGCGTCGATCAGCAGCCGGTCACTCTGACCGCTGGCGGCGGGCCGGGCCGCAGGCCGTAGCGACGGGCGAGGGCGACGAGCTTCGCCCGGTACACGTTCATGTCGGCGCGGCGCCAGTCGGCGTGCGTCTGGCAGCGCCACGGCGCGTAGAGCTCCTTGTGCAGCGGGCTCGACAGGCTTTCGTTGTGCCCGATCACGTCGGCGAGCGGAATGCGGTACCGCTCCATCAGCCACACCGTCAGCGCGAGCGAGCTGCGCATCTGCGCTGCGTCGCCCAGCACCTGCGCGTCCGAGAGGCCGACGTGCTCGATGCCGATCGCAGCCCAGTTCAGGCCGACCGTGTGGCGGCACATGACGCTCAGGCGCACGAGCTGGTAGATCGTCCCGTCGCGGTCGACGATGAAGTGCGCACAGGTGCCCGGCAGCTGGTGCAGCTCGCTGTCGGGGACGTCGGCCGCGAACGTGTTGTACGCGGACGCGAAGCTCGACGTCGCGGTCACGTGCTCGACGATCGCGCGCGGGTGTAGCGCGTGCGAGTCGATGCCGTAGTGGCGGCGGGCATACGCCGTCGTC
>DATEXK010000417.1:0-2789 GCA_035257065.1 Gaiellaceae bacterium
TTCGCCCAGCGAACGCGCCGCGCCCAGGGCGCGAGCCACGGAGCCTTGCGCACGGTGATCCGCTCGGCCACGCGGTCACCGACGAGGAGGCGGCGAAAGAACGTCTTCCCGGAGCCTCGTGGCCCGCGGACGAGCCGCCACAGGTCCCGGCCGAGGAAGTGGGCGGTCTCGACGAAGACGATCTCGTGGCCGAATCCGGCCGCACGCCGCATGATCTGCTGCCGGTTGGTCGGCAACTCCGCATCCCAGAGTTGCGGCGACACGCAGACGATCGTGAACGGTTCGCGATGTGCCAGGCCGCCGGTGGTGAGAGGCGCCGGCCTCGGGTCAGTTTGGGCTGCGACCCCATGCTCCGGATTGGACAGTACGGCGTCGTCGAGGTGTGGTGAGCGGCCGGCGATGTCCTCTCCTGGGATCCCGCTCACACGTCTACCGAGGCAGCGAGCAACGCGGCGGTTCGGCGGGCGACGTCGTCCCACGAACGTTTGGCCATCAGGTCGAGCGCCGCGATTCCCTTTGCCTTCGCCGCCGCCGGGTCAGCGGCCGCCTCCTCGATCGCCGCCCGCAACGACAGGACGTCCGGCTCGAAGAGCCACCCGCATTCGCCGTCGGCGATCACCTCGGCATAGACGGGGCGATTGGCGGCGATCGTCGGCAACCCGAGCGAAGGGCCGAGGATGAGTGATCCGGACGTCCCGCCGTCCGTGCGAGGCGCAACGACCGCGTCGCACGCGGCGAAGAGCTCGGCTACGTGCTCCGGGTGGACGAACTCGAGCTTGAGGCGAACACGCGCATCTTCTGACGCGTACCGCTCGAGCGCCGAGATCGTGTCGGCATCTTTCGGCATCCCCGCGATGACGAGGGCCAGATCGTGCGCGCGGGCGGTCCGGAAGGCCTCGAGCACGCGAGTGACCTCCTTGTGCGCACGCAGCTCACCGAACACGAGGAACGTGAACGCGGAATCCGGAACGCCGAGCTCCCGCCGAACGTCGCGACGCGAGCGGCCGGGAGGGTAGGTCCCGACGTACGACCCATGCGGGATGACCGCGATCCCGGAAGCCGACGTGCCGAGCTCGCGACGCGAGGACTCAGCCGTCGTTTCGTCGTGCGCGATCAGCACATCGGCCGCTCGGGCGAGCGAGCGGGCAGCCAACCGGTCACGCAGCGACGGCGCGCGATCGTGTGGGTACACCTGGTGGAT
The DNA here is from genome assembly GCA_035257065.1 of Gaiellaceae bacterium. Lineage (GTDB taxonomy): Bacteria > Actinomycetota > Thermoleophilia > Gaiellales > Gaiellaceae > Palsa-739. The sequence continues at coordinate 1,202 of DATEXK010000417.1, forward strand.
CGTCCACACGAGCCGGTAGCCGAGCTGGCGTGCCGCGCGCAGACGGAGGACGAACGTAGCCAGCTTGAGCCACGACATCGCCGGCCGGATGAGTCTCGGTCCATTCGGGTAGGTATAGAGCGCCTGCGGCCAGTGGATGTGGATCAGATCGACATCGGGCCTCGCTGCCCACAGCCAGCTGACCTGTAGTCGAGCCCCTGAGACGAGCTCGAAGCCGAGCGGCCGAAGGTGTTCGTAGAGCAGACGCTGGTATGGGTTCATCCCTCCGAGTCGGGGTAGGGTTGCGATGCGTCTCGTGCGGATCGGGCTCGCGGCAACGTTTCGGAGTGCCGGTCGGACTCCTCGCTTCTCCCGCAGCACACGCTCGTACGTCGCGAGCGTCGCCCGCGCGTTGCTCTCGACGCTGTACTCGGCCGCGGCGTGTCGGCCTGCGGCGGCGTGGCGAGTCATGCGCTCGGGGGCCGCCAGGAGCGTGCGGAGCTCAGCTCGGAGGACGGTCGGTGTCAGGTCGTCGAGCACGATTCCCGCTCCGTGGCTCCTGACGACTCCGGCGGCGCCTGCGACCGCGCTCGTGACGATCGGCAATCCGGCCGCCATCGCCTCGAGCAGCACGTTCGCCCAGGGGTCGTTCTTGGTGGGAAGAACGAGCAGGTCGGCGTCGTGGAAGTAGCGCTCGGGGTGGTCTGTCCGGCCCACGAAGTGCACGCGCGGACCCACACCGAGTTGTTCGGCCTGCCGCCGGTGGCGGGACGGGTCGGAGCCGCCGACGACCACGAGGTGCGCCGTCTCATCCAGGCCGGCGAGCGAGGCCACCGCGTCGTCGAGGCCCTTCCGCTCGAAGTCGTGACCGACGAAGAGCAGCAGCCTGGTGTTCGGAGCGAGGCCCAGCTCGCTTCGAATATTGGAACCGTTTCGCGTGGCGAAGCGTGCCACGTCGATCGGCGGTGGGATGACGTCAATGCACTCGGATGGCACGCCATGCACGCGCATGACGTCGTCGGCGACGCGTTCGGTCACGGCGATGACGCGCGAAAAGCGGCCGGCCCGAAACTGGAGTCGCTCGATGGTCCGTCCCACGGCGAAGGCCGGTGTGGTCACCGGTGCCGCTAGCGCCCGGAGACCGGCGAGCGAACGATCCTGTCCTCCTTCTGCGGGCCAACGGCGTTGATGCGCGTGTACGACTCCGTGCACGGTGACGACGTCGTGCTGCCAACCGGCGGGCCCGACGACATCGACGATGTCGAAGGTGCCCTTGGTCGCTTTGACGGCTCTCGTCGCGGCCGCTGCGAATGATGCGCATTCGGCGGCGTAGCCGACGCGTCCGCCCAACGACGTGATCGGCCGTACCGCATGGAAACGAACGCCGGGAATGCTGTCGGTGCTCGAGGCGGGATTGCAGAAGCAATGCACTTCGGCTCCCTGGCGAGCAAGCTCGGCCGCCAGAAGCGCCACACACCGCTCGATGCTGCCGGAGAAGTTGACGTTTCGATAGACGAGCGCGATTCTCATCGCTTTGACCGTACGCAAGGCGGTCAGGGGCTGGCTTAGCCGACCGGCTAGACCTCACGAGCCATCGTGTCGGGTTCCA
>DATEXK010000418.1:0-4352 GCA_035257065.1 Gaiellaceae bacterium
GTCGGCGTTCGGCACGTCGGGCCAGCGCTGCACCGCCGCGTCGCGCGTGATCGCGCACGAGAAGATCTACGACGCGCTGCAGTCGAAGCTCGTCGCCGCGACGGAGCGGCTGCGTCTCGGCCCGGGCTGGGACGACGCCACCGACATCGGCCCGGTGATCAACAAGGCCGCGATCGACAAGATCCACGCGTACACGAAGATCGGCAGCGACGAAGGCGCGCATCTGCTCACGGGCGGCGAGATTGCGACGGAGGGCGACCTCGGAAAGGGGTTCTTCTACCGGCCGACGATCTTTGGCGACGTCGACGCGCAGATGCGCATCGCGCAGGAGGAGATCTTCGGGCCGACGACCGCGCTGATCAAGGTGCGCGACTTCGACGAGGCGATCCGCGTCTCGAACGGCATCAGGTTCGGTCTCTCGTCGTCGATCTTCACGCGCGACGTCAACAAGGCATTCCGCGCAATGCGCGATCTCGTGGCCGGCATCACGTACATCAACGCCGGCACGACGGGCGCCGAGGTCCACCTCCCGTTCGGCGGCACGAAGGACACCGGCAACGGGCACCGCGAAGCCGGGCAGGCGGCGCTGGACGTCTTCACCGAGTGGAAGTCGATCTACGTCGACTACTCGGGCAAGCTCCAGCGCGCCCAGATCGACAACCTCGCCGAGTAGCGCGCGCGTGAGCGACTCGCGCCGGCACAAGCTCGTCTGGTTCGTACCGCGCGAGGCGCTCGAGGCGACGCGCGAGGCGGTCTTCGCCGCGGGAGCGGGACGCATCGGCGATTACGAGCGTTGCTCCTGGTACACCGCAGGCACCGGGACGTTCCTCGCGGGCGAAGGCGCGGACCCGTCGATCGGCCGCGTCGGTAGGGAAGAGCGCGTGTCGGAGCTCCGCGTCGAGACCGTCGTGCCGGCCGACCGCGCGCAGGAAGTCGTCGACGCGTTGCGCGCCGCGCATCCGTACGAGGAGGTCGCGTTCGAGCTCTACGCGCTCGTGGAGCTCGAGCGGTGAAAGCCCGGCTCTCCACCGACGGCGGCGCACGCGGCAATCCCGGCCCCGCCGCGTACGGGTACGTGCTCGAAGCCGAGGACGGGACCGTGCTCGCGGCGCACGGCGAGAAGATCGGCGTCGCGACGAACAACGTCGCCGAGTACAGCGCGCTCATCGCCGGCCTCGAGAAGGCGCTCGAGCTCGGCCTCGACGAGATCGAGGTCGTGTCCGACTCCGAGCTGATGGTCAAGCAGATGACCGGGCAGTACCGCGTCAAGAACGAGGCCCTGCAGGAGCTCTGGTCTCGCGCCGGCCGCCTGGCCCGCCGGGTCGGCAGCGTCGAGTACACCGCGGTGCGCCGCGAGCACAACAAGCTCGCCGACCAACTGGTCAACGAGGCCCTGGACGCGCCATAGAGGCTTGCGGCGCGCGGCCGCGGCTATACTGCGCCCGCTCGCGGATGTAGCTCAGTTGGCTAGAGCGTCTCCTTGCCATGGAGAAGGTCGTGGGTTCGAGTCCCATCATCCGCTCTTCGAAGGCCCTGGAAACAGGGCCTTTTTGCTGGCTAGACGCTCACCTGACAGGGCTCGGGGATCGTCAGCGGTTCCTTTGTGCCCAGTCGAGCACCCAGTCGAAGGCGCCACATGATCGACGCTGTCGGAGCCGGCGTCAGCGCGGCGCGTTCGGATCCGGCGGAGGCGTGCGGTGTCGTGGTGCGCTGCGAGACTGTCCGTCGGTGAGGACGATACTCGTGATGTGCGTCGTTGTGGCGGTTGCGGGCGTCGCACGTGCTGCTGCGCCTCCGGGTGCGGTGCCGCGCGACACGAAACCCTGGTGGGCGCCGCAGGGCACAGCGATCGCGTTCCAGCGGGAGTCGCCCGCGCTGGACGACCGCGACGTGCTGTTCACACCCGCGGTCCGCGGAAATGAGGTCGATCTCATCGGCGCCGGACGCATGCGCGGCTTCAGGTCGGGGAGCGGCGATCTGCTCGTCGAGACGGGCTCGTCGACGAGCGTGCTCGACAGCACCGACCGCCGGTTGGGGAGCATCCCCGGAACCGACGCGACCTGGTCGCCCGACGGGACGCAGATCGCGTTCCTCGAGGGCGACGTCCTCGCGGTCGCCGCAGCGAGCGGAGCCGATGTGCGGATGCTCGCGAGCGACGTCGTCCTGCCGAGTTCCGACCTGAGCGGGCCGGTCTGGTCGCCGGACGGAACGTCGATCGCGATCGCGACGACGAGCGCAGCCGGCTCCGCGCTCGAGATCGTGCCCGTCGACGGCTCGGCGACGCACGTCGCATTCGACGGCGCGGGCAACAACGTCGATCCGAGCTGGTCGCGCGACGGGTCAACGCTCGCGTTCGAGCGCAACGAGAGCGGCCGCTGGACGATCTGGCTTGTTGCCCCCGACGGCACGGGCGCGCGCGAGGCGATCGGCGACGGCGCGAACAACCGCTTCCCGCAATGGAGCCCGACCGACGACCGCCTCGCGTTCCTCAGCGACCGCGGCGGAGCGTACGCACTCTACGCCGGCACTCCCGAGGGCACTCCGCAGGAGCTGATCGGCGCCGTCGCACCGGACTCGCCGGCCCGCTGGTCACCGAACGGCGCCGCGCTCGCGGTCGCCTCCGCCGGCGACTGCAGACGTTTCGGCATCTACGTGGTGAGCTCGTCGCCGCCCGTCCGGCCGGTGCGCCGCTCGAACCAGTGCCGCATCGAGGGGACGCAGGGGGACGACGTGATCCACGGGACGCCCTACTACGACCTCATCGACGGGAATGGCGGCAACGACTCGCTCTTCGCCGGCAACGGCGACGACGTCGTCTACGGGGGGCCGGGAAACGACGCGATCGGCGGCGGTCCCGGCAACGACGTCATCTACGGCGGGCCCGGCAACGACATCCTCTCCGGCGCCACCGGAAACGACGTCATCTACGGCGGCCCCGGCCGCGACAAGATCGGCTGCGGTCCCGGCAACGACACCGCCTACATCGGACCCGGCGACACCGTTCGCGACTGCGAGCACGTCCACAGGTCGTAAGCTCAGCTTGTGCGCTACGCGGCCGTCGATCCAAGCCCGAGATAGAGCCGCCCGACCTCCGGATCCTCGAGCAGGTCCTTGCCCGGGCCGGCGAGCTTCACGACGCCTCCGTCGAGCACTGCACCCCGGTCGGAGATCGCGAGGCTCGAGCGGCCGCCTCCTCGCGCTTCGGCCGCCCCGCGACGCCTACGCGCTCAGGCCTGGAACTGGCGACTTCGTTGGGAGCGAGCGGTTCTTCCAGTGGTGAGGCTCGCGTAGCTTCGCCGGCCATTCGGCGATCGGTAGGCCCTGCTCCGCCCGATCGTCGGCGAGTTGCGTCATGTGCCGCTGCCAGGAGTTCTCCTGAGCCTCGGGCGTGTTCAGCTCGGCGGTCATCTCCGACCAGCCGCACGAGCAACCTCCCCAGAGATATCCGGGCATCACTCCTGTATCGGCGCTGCGCCACTCTCCGATGAGCGTGTGCTTGGGTCGAGAGAAGCAGTGGGTCTGCTCGTCGCGTCAGTTCCGGGCCGGCGCCGCGGTCGATCGCCTCGCGGCCGGCGGACGATGGCCGATGAGCGGCGTGCGCGTACAAAACGGGTACACCGGTGCCCTCCAAGCCCCAATAAATCGCAACACAAACGCCACGGCTGTAAGCGGTAAAAGCCTGCAAGACGGCCGGATCTGGCTTAACCATGCGGTGCCCGGATCGGACAAGAGGTCCCGAGTTCGAATCTCGGCACCCCGACTGAGCCACCGACTGCGGAGCACGGTCGCTCTGGGAGCCGCGCATCACGACTCACCGACGCTCTGAGCCTCGCCCGACCCCTCGTTCGAGTGATCTGTGGCTGGCCGAGCGGCAGTTCATCCACCCGTCAGGCCTCGGAGACCGCTGTTCAAGCGGAATCGGTCACGGTTCGGGTAGCGAGTGGCCCCTCGCTACGGGGGAGGGGAATCACCCGTTCAGGGCTACCCCAATTGGGCCGGCGGAGCCGATAAACAGGAAAGCCATCCGCCCTATCCACTCGATCCGGGAGTCCCCAATGACTCGCATCAAGAATCGCCTCGGCTCGGAGCAGGGATTCACCCTGATCGAGCTCTTGGTGGTCATCATCATCCTCGGCATCCTGCTGGCCATCGCAGTGCCGTCGTACCTCTCGTTCAAGGACCGCGCGAACAAGTCCGCCGCACAGGCGAACATCCGGGCCGTGCTGCCGGACGTCGAGTCCTACAACGCCGACAACGTCCCGGCCGGCACCGCCGACCCCGACGCGACCGGCGCTCCCGGCCTGGTCGGCGCAGGTAGCTCGGTCGACAGCGGCTACACCGGCATGACGGTC
>DATEXK010000419.1:0-2434 GCA_035257065.1 Gaiellaceae bacterium
CACCGGTCGGGGCAGCTCGCGATCGAGTACTTGTGCTTCCGCGGCAGGTTCGCCCACTCGGGGTTGCCGTAATACGTCTCCGTCGTTGCGTCGACGATCGGCGTGCTGTCGAAGAGCTCGTCGGCGGCGATGCCGGACACGGGACAGCCGGTGATGTTGCGCACCGTGTCGCCGCAGCCGCCCGCGCTCGTGATGCCGGACGCCTCGAGGTCGGCGAACACGTCGGGCAGCGACGCGAGCTCGAGCCAGTGGAGCTGGATGCACTGCCGCGTCGTGATCTCCGCGTCACCGCGGCCGTAGCGGTTCGAGACCTCGCCGATCGTGCGCAACTTCGCCGGCGACAGCACGCCGTTCGGGATCTTCACGCGCAGCATGAAGGTGCCGATCTTCGGCTTGTCGTGGTAGAGGCCCCACCACTGGAGGCGGACGATGTCCTCTTCCGGGAGCGCCTCGTACCCGCCGGCGATCAGCGCGGGCAGCTCGTCGCGGATGCCAAGCGGCGCCTTGTCGAGCTTGATCCGCTCGACCGTGTTCCGCTCGAGCACGGTCTCCCACGTCGGGGTCGGCGCCATTCCCGGACGCTACGGCAAGTCACTATACTTTGGGAAGTGTGATGTTCGGTCTAGTCGATTCGGTCTAGTCGATTCGGTCGAGCCGAACGGCCTACGCGACGAGCACGAGCCGGTCGCGATGCACGGCCTCGACGTTGACCGGCTTGCCCGCGAGCTCCGACGCGTCGACGGACGCAATGCCTCGCGCGAACGGCGTGCCGTCGGGCCCGACGAGCTCGACGCCGTCGCCCGCGCGGAAGTCGGCGTCCCAACCGGTGACACCCACGGCGAGCAGGCTGCCCCCTTTGCCGACGACCGCGCGCTGCGCGCCCGCGTCGACCGTGATCCGCGCGGTCACGCGCTTGCCGTGGCGTAGCCAGAGCTTGAACGCAGGCGCGGACTCGGCGGCCGCAAAGTGCGTGCCGGTAGCGCGGCCGGCGAGGATGCCGGCGAGCACTCCTTCTCCTTCGCCGCCTGCGATCACTGTCGCGATGCCGGCACCGGCGGCGACCTCCGCCGCGGAGACCTTGCTTTCCATTCCCCCGCGCCCGAGCGCGCTGCCGGGTCCGAAAACGGCAGAACGCGCGGCGGCGCCATCCTCGATCAGCACGCCTTCGTTGAGCACGCCCGGCACCGTCGTGAGCAGAACGAGCAGACGCGCCTGGACGAGCACGGCGACCTGCGCGGCGAGCGCGTCGTTGTCGCCGAAGCTGATCTCGTCGGTCGCCGTCGCGTCGTTCTCGTTCACGACGGGAACCGCGCCGAGTGAGAAGAGCGCGGTCAGCGCGCTGCGCGCGTTCACATACGCGCGCCGCTCGGCGATCTCGGTGCCCGTGAGCAGGATCTGCGCCGCCTCGAGCCCGTGCGGCCGGAGCGCATCTTGCCACGCGCGCTGCAGCAGCACCTGGCCGAGCGCCGACGCCGCCTGCAGCTTCGGCAGGCTCGTCGGACGCCGCGCTAGGCCGACGCGGCGCATCCCGAGCGCGATCGCTCCCGAGGAGACGACGCACACCGGCGTACCCGACGCGACGATCGCCGCGATCTCCGCCGCGCGCGCGCGCAGCAGCGACCGGCGCGGACGGCCTTGCGCGTCGACGACGAGGCTCGAACCGAGCTTGACGACGAGCGCCGGCTTCACCGCTTCTGCGTCCCGTCGCCGACGACGCGGTACTGCTTCAGCCACAGGTCCCGGTACGTGACGGGGCCGCGCGGCCCGGGAACCCGGTCGACGTTGATCCCCGTCTCGGGCGCGCCGGTGAGCGTGAAGCCGTCGATGAAGCGAGTCGGGGCGTTCCAGAGCGCGCCGGTGCCCCGGTACGACGTCAGAAACCGCTCGGCCTCGGCGGCGTCTTCAGTCGCGATCGTCGCCGCGAGCGCCGAAGTCTCGTAGTTCGCAAGCGCCACCGCCTCATCGAGCGACTCGACGACGCGCACGGTGACGGACGCGATGTGCTCGGCGTCGTTGGCCCACTCGTGCCCGATCCGCTCCGGCTCGCGCACCATGATGCCGACCCGGTCGAGCACCGCGAGCAGCGCGGGCAGCTGCGCCTCGGCCGCGCGGTCGACGAGCAGCAGGTTGAGGCGGTTGCAGACGCCGAGGCGGTCGAGGCTCGACTCGACGAGCCGCTCTGCGGTCGCAGGGTCGGCGGCCGCACCGATGTAAAGGACGCCGCCGCCCTCGCTGTGCGCGAGCGTGCGGACGCCGTGGTGCGCAGCCTCGCGCTCGAGCGCGGCCGTCGTCTCGCCGCTGCCCCGGAGGATCACGAGCGGCAGCACGTCCGGCAGCGAGACGAGCACGCGTGCGCCCTGGCGCTCGGGCGAGCGCACGAGCCCGACGGCCTCGGGCGGCAGGCCGGCGCCGCTGAGCGCAGGGCGCAACACCT
>DATEXK010000420.1:0-2308 GCA_035257065.1 Gaiellaceae bacterium
GTGCCGAGCAGATACGTCGAGAAGTAGCCGATCAGGCCGGCGCCCCAGTGCACGTCCTGCAGCACTCCTTGTGTGTCGTCGGGCACCTCGACACCGAGGTACTCGTGCATCTTCTCGGCCCAGCGCTCCGGGAGGTCGCGCAGCTCGACGCGACCGTTGACGATGTCCTGCTCCAGCTCGAAGCGAAGGATCACGTGCATGCCGTACGTCACCTCGTCCGCCTCGATGCGAATCAATGACGGCTGCGCCTTGTTGATGCCCGCGTAAAAGCGCTCGAGCTCGACGTCGCCGAGCGCATCGGGGAACAGCTCCTGCACACGCGGGTAGAAGAAGCGCCAGAACGGGAGGCTCCGGCCGACCATGTTCTCCCACAGGCGGCTCTGCGACTCGTGCATCGCGAACGAGGCCGCCGACCCGATCGGCAGGTGCGCGAGCTCGCGCGGCAACTGGTGCTCGTACAGACCGTGCCCGTACTCGTGCATCGTCGAGAAGATCGACTTCAGTGCGTCCGGGTAGTAGTGCGTCGTGATCCGGATGTCGTCGATGCCGGCGCCGGACGCGAACGGGTGCTCGGTCGGGTCGATCCGCCACGTGTCGGGACGGTGCCCGAAGAGGTCGACGACCTCGTTGTCGAGCGCGACCTGCCGGTCGACGGGAAAGTCGCCCGTGAGGAAGGAGTCGTCGACGTCGCGATCGCGAAGCTCTGCGATCAGCGGCACGAGCTCGTCGCGGATCTGCGCGAAGATCCGCGTGACCTCGGCCGAGCGCATCTCCGGCTCGAAGTCGTCGAGCAGGATGTCGTACGGCTCGTCCCGCGGCTCGAAGCACGCGATGTACTGCCTGCGCAACTCGACGTTGCGCTCGAGCACCGGCAAGAAGAGCTCGAAGTCGGACGTTGCCTTCGCTTCGAGCCAGATCGGCGCCGACTCCGCAGAGGCGCGCGCCATCTCCTCGCGCAGCTTCGCGGGCACGCGAACCGCCTTGTCGTAGTCCCGGCGAGTGACGCGGATCGTCGCGGCGTCGATCGAGTCGGGGTCGAGCGACGCCTCGGCCGGTGCGAGCTCGTCGAGGAGGCGGCCGACCTCAGGATCGATCAGCCGCTCGTGCGCGAGGCGCTCCACGAGCGCGAGATGATCGGCTCGGTGGGCGCCGCCGCCGGGCGGCATGATCGTGCGCTGGTCCCAGTCGAGGAGCCACGCAATCGCTTCGAGCGACTGGATGTCGGCGAGCCGCGACTTGAGCTGTTCGAGAGGATCGCCCATCCAGGGAGACTAGCCAGCGCGAGCGTCCCCCGAAGGGGAGCCTGGAAGGCTGAGCCCCGCGCGCAACAGGCTCTCGAGAGGGTGGCGAACGGGACTCGAACCCGCGACCACCGGGACCACAACTGCGCTTTGAATGCAGCGGCGTGCGTCGCGATGCGTCGAACCCGCGTCGTTACGCGGTCTTTCGACCCCGACGACGCACGTCACAAGTCCCGACTCGTCGCTGAGTGTTGCCACAACGTTGCCACGAACCGGCTGGTGCACACCGTGTGTAAGGGCGTGGCGACCTGGTCAGCGTCGACTTCAACGCGTCGGTGCTAGTCAGCGATGTGCTCGATCAGTCTCTTGGAGGCGCCCCGGGGCATGCGCACTTGATGGGCGAAGAGCCGATCGCCCGACCTGGCGCGTTTGACCAGCGGCCTGTTCTGGCTCGAGAATCGCAGCGTGTCAGAGCACAGCGCCGGTGCGGGCGTTCCGGGCAGATCGCGCGAGCAGCGGCTGCGTGCCCTCGAGCAGGCAAACGAAGTTCGGACAGCGAGAGCGGAACTGAAGAAGGAGCTCGCCTCGGGAAAGATCGAGCTGGTGCAGATCCTCGCCGACCCACCCCCGTGTGTGAGGACAGCGCGAGTGGGCGATGTCCTCTTGGTACTGCCGAAGATCGGCTCGGTCAAGGCCGCCCGCATCCTTGCCCACTGTGGGATCGCTCACTCGAAGACGCTTGCCGGCCTGAGCGAGCGGCAACGGGGCGAACTGATCAACTTCTTCCGCCGCTAACCCCGCTGGTGCGCTCGGCCCACCAAGGCTCCGTGCGCCGACCGGTCATCGCCATCCCGCTGTGGACAACGCTCTGGAAAGCAACCCGACCGGCCGGGCGAGGACGCGATAAGACCGCGACCGTGTCTGACGCGAAAACCCGCGGTTTCAGCCTGCAAGCGCGCCGACTCGCGCGACCGCACCGACTTTACGCACCCCACAGGCCGGCTGTCGCAAGCGTTTGGGCAGGGGCCATACTCGTTTGGCTACCGTCACCTACGGAGGGGGCGCGA
>DATEXK010000421.1:0-11895 GCA_035257065.1 Gaiellaceae bacterium
TCGTGCCCGAGCACGGTCGGCGAATACCCCGACGGATCGGCCCCCGAAGCGGTGTATAGGTCGGTGTGGCAGACCCCGCAAGCGACGAGCCGAACAAGCACCTCCCCAGCAGCGGGCTCAGCAAGATCGACCTCCTGGACAACGAGCGGCTTCCCAAACTCCTCGAGCACAGCAGCGCGGATCTTCATACGTGCACTCTAGAAGCCGCGCCCGTCGCGGAGCGGAGCTTGGGACGGGGGTCAGACTCCCGGCCCGTGTCCCGTTACGACAAGGGGTGGGGTCAGACCCCGGGCCGTGTCCCGTCGAGACATTCCGAGTCCCGCGAGGCCCTGCGCGTCGCGGAGCCGAACTTGTTCGGCGCAGCAGTGACGCGCCCGGCCGTGAGCACGAACCCAGAAGGGGGCCTCACGGGGGAAACTGGTTTCCCCCGTGAAGCGAGCTCTTCGGCCTCAGGCCGAAGAGCAATGCGTCACGCGCCCCACCAAAAACTGGTGGCGATCACGACGTAGAGCCCGATGAGCATTGCGCCTTCCTGCCACGTGCTCTCGCCGTCGTAGACGATGAGCGCGCCGATGGCCGCACCCATCAGCAGCGCGATGGCGAGGAGCGCCGGGAAGACGAGCGTCAGCGGCGTCGCGAACGCGAGGCTGGCGAGCACCAGCACCGGCGTGAGCAGCAGCGCAACCTGCAGCGCCGAGTTGACGATCACCGAGATCGCGAAGTCCGGGCGGTTGCGTGCGGCGAGCTGCACGCCGACGACGTTCTCGACGGCGTTGCCGGCGATCGCGACGATCACGAGGCCGGCGAAGCCCTGGCTCATGTGCATCGCGTGTGTCGCCGGCGTGAGCGCGCTGACGAACCAGTCACTGACGAGTGCGGCTGCGACGCCCGCGCTGCCGAGCACCGTCGCGGTGATGCCGAGCGACCAGCGGGGCGGGTCGACCGCCGGTGCGTCACCACCCTTCAGAAACGATGGGAGGGTGATGAAGAAGAGCGCGATCAGCACGCCTGCGCAGATCAGGCTGAGCGTGCGCCCGTGCGAAGCCGCCGGCGTGTGGAACGTGTGAGCGAGCGTCGGCATCGAGAGAATCGCCGCCGCGAGCGCCGCGAGCGTTGCGATCATCCTGGCGTGCGACGAGTCGAAGGTCTGTGTTCCGTTACGGAGACCGCCCACGAGGAACGCGATGCCGAGCACGAGCACGCCGTTGGCGATCACCGACCCGACGAGCGCGGCCTGCACGACCTCGATCAGGCCGTCATGGAGGGCGAAGAGTGCGATGAAGAGCTCCGGAAGGTTGCCGAGCCCGGACTGGACGACACCGGCGGCCGAAGAGCCGACTCGGCCGCCGAGCTGTTCGGTCGCGCCGCCGACGAGGCGCGCGAGCAGGGCGATCGCAGCGGCGGCGATCAGGAACGCCGCGACCGCCGTCACCTCGAGAAAGTGCGCGAGCGCCGCGGCCACGACGAAGAGGGCAGCGAGCGCGATCTGCCGGATGTCGTTGCGGTTCACGGCCGGTATTAGATCGAAGCGCGCAGGCTGACGCGCCGCCCCTACAATCACGAGCCGGATGACGTACGTTCCTGCCGACGAGCGCTACGAGCGCATGACCTATCGCCGCTGCGGCCGGAGCGGGCTCGAGCTGCCCGCCGTCTCGCTCGGGCTGTGGCAGAACTTCGGCCACGACCGTCCGCTCGAGAACGGCCGAGCGATCGTTCGCCGCGCGTTCGATCTCGGCGTCACGCACTTCGATCTTGCGAACAACTACGGCCCGCCGTACGGCTCGGCCGAGGAGAACTTCGGCCGGATCATGCAGCTCGATCTGCGCCCGTATCGCGACGAGCTCGTGATCTCGACGAAGGCGGGCTACGACATGTGGCCGGGCCCGTATGGCAACGCCGGCTCGCGCAAATACCTGCTCGCGAGCCTCGACCAGAGCCTGAACCGGATGGGGCTCGACTACGTCGACATCTTCTATTCGCACCGGTTCGACCCGGAGACGCCGCTCGAGGAGACGATGGGTGCGCTCGACACGGCGGTGCGCCAGGGCAAGGCGCTCTACGCCGGGATCTCGTCGTACTCGTCGGCGAAGACGCAGGAAGCGGCTGCGATCCTCCGCGACCTCGGGACGCCGTTGCTCATCCACCAGCCGTCGTACTCGCTGCTCAATCGCTGGATCGAGGAGGACGGGCTCCCCGACACGCTCGGCGAGCTCGGCGTCGGCTGCATCGTCTTCTCGCCGCTTGCCCAGGGGATGCTGACCGACCGGTATCTGAACGGTGTCCCGCCCGACTCGCGGGCTGCGCAGAACGGCTCGCTGTCACCGAAGCTGCTGACCGACGACGCGCTCGCCCGTATCCGCGCGTTGAACGAGATCGCCGCGCTGCGCGGCCAGTCGCTCGCACAGCTTGCGCTCGCCTGGGCGCTGCGCGACCCGCGCATCACCTCGACGTTGGTCGGCGCGAGCAGCGTCGAGCAGCTCGAAGCCAACGTCGCCTCGCTCGACCGTCTCGACTTCACGCCGGAGGAGCTCGCAGAGATCGACCGCCACGCGGTCGACAGCGGTATCAACCTGTGGGCACGCTCCAGCAGCGAGTAGCCGCCTGCGTCACTCCCGGATTGCGTCACTCCCGGATGAGGAGTGCCGGGATGAACGCCACAGCGAGGACGACCGAGAGCACCGCCCAGATCGCGCGGTACGTCCCTGCGATGTCCGCGACGAGCCCGTAGAGCGGTGGGCTGAGCGCGATCGCGACCCCGACGAAGGTCACGGCGAAGCCGGTTGCCGCGCCCACCCGAACGGGGCCGGCAACCTCGGCCACCATCGTGATCCAGAGGCCCTGGTACCCGATCAGCGTGAGACCCGCGAGGATCGCGACCCCCGCCATCTCGGCCGTGGACGCGCTGCGGGGGGCGGCGAACAGTGCGAGAGCAGCGACGAGGCACCCTGCGGTGAGGACGAGCAGCAGCGGCTTCCGGCCGTGCGCCAGGGCGCGGTCGCTCACGCCACCCCATGCGACACGGCCGGCGATTCCGCTTGCGTTGGCAAGCGCGACGAGCAGCGAGCCGCGCTCGAGCGAGAGACCGATCCGCTGATGGAGGTCGAGGGCGAGGAACGCGAGTAGCGCGTACTGGCCGGTGACCACGAGACAGCTCCACAGCGTGAGCAGGACGAGGTTCCGGTCGTGACGCAATCGTGCTGCGACCGGCCGGTCGACGGGAAGGTCGTCCGACGTGCGATCGTCGCGGAGGCGCGAGAGCGGCACGACGAAGAGCACGGCCATCGCCGCGGCGAGGACGAGGCTCCAGCGCCAGGTCGTGAGGCCGGCGAACCACGGCAGCGTCGCAGCGGCGATCAGTCCGCCGATCGGGATCCCGGTCTGCCGGATGCCGAGGGCGAGCCCGTGCCGGTTGCGAGGGAACGCGAGGAGCACGAGTCGCCCGCCCGCCGGCGTCGAGGATGCGCCCGCGGCTCCGCCGAGCGCGAACAGCAGCGTGAAGAAAGGGAACGGCGTGGCCGCGGCGAGCGCGACGAGCGCGGCGGCCAGGAGGGCTCCGAGCAGCATGACCCGCCGCTCGCCGACGCGGTCGGCCGCGACGCCGGCCGCGTACGCCCCGAAGATCCTCCCGAATGCGAAGCTCGCCACCGTGAGGCCTGCAGCCGCGGCCGAGAGCCCGAGATCTGCCTTGATGAACCCCGTGAGCGTGGGGATGCCCTGATCCATCACCGAGACGCCGACCTGCGCGGCAACGGCGACGCCGAGCACGTGCCAGGCGTTCGGCCGAGCTCGCACCGCACCCTGCTCGCCGTGGGCCGGTTCGCTCGTCACCGCCTACGGTCATATCACCGCGCGGCGTGCAGGCGCTCGTCAGGCGGCCGTCTCCTCCGCGTAGCTGACCGAGGTGCGGCGCAGCAGGTCGCTTGCGTCGGCGTCGTAGTAGCCCATGCGCCACAGCGCGGGTGAGTACACGTGGATCGAGACCGCGGGCCCGCTCCCTTCAGGGTGACGCAGGCGGTGAACGTGCGATGCGTCGAAGTCGAACGTGCTGCCGGCGCGGTGCGCGATCTCGCCGGCGTGCAGTCCGAGGTCGGTGAGCTCGAAGCGATCCGGTGGTGATCCACTCGCTGCGCGCGATCTGCAGCGCGGCGTCGACTCGCTCAGCTGCGAGGCGGACGACCATGCAATATGCAGTATCTGTATCTTGCATGTATGCCGCCGGTCGAGCTCCGAACTCTGGCCCGCGAGTTGTCGCGCGGTTGGCACGAGCTCGGCGGGATGCTGACCAGCCGGAGGCTCCAGGCGTCGCTGCACGGCGGCTCGGGGCAGGCGCTGACTCCGACGAAGTTGCGTGCACTGAACCTGCTCGCCGAGGAGAGTCTGCGCGTCGGCGAGCTCGCCGCCCGCATCGGCATCGACGACACGACGGCGACGCGGCTCGTCGATCGCCTCCAGGCGTCGGGGCTCGTCGAGCGCGGACCGCTCGCGGGCGACCGGCGAGTGACCGTTGTCGGGCTGACGGCCGACGGCATCGAGCTCACCGGTGAGATTGCAGCGCGCCGCCAGCAGTTCTTCTCCGAAATCCTGACCGCGCTCGAGCCCGACGAGCGGGTCGAGCTCGTGCGGCTGACCGCGAAGGCCGCAGCCTCCCTCCGCATGCGTGGCGAGGAGTTGATGGCGCGATGAGCGCCGCGACGCCGGCGACAGCGGAGCTCGGCAGCGGCTCCGGCGATGTCGCCGTGCTCGTCGACGATCTCGTCGTTCGCTTCGGCGAGATCGAAGCCGTGCGCGGCGTCTCGTTCGCAGTGAACGCAGGCGAGGTCTTCGGGCTCCTCGGGCCGAACGGCGCGGGGAAGACGACCACGATTCGCGTTCTGACGACCTTGCTGCGCCCGACGCACGGTCGTGCGCGCGTCGCAGGGCACGACGTCGGCCGTGAGGGCCTCGCCGTGCGGCAGGCGATCGGCTACGTGCCGCAGGCGATCTCGATCGACGGCGCGCTCACAGCGGCGGAGAACCTCGAGTTCTACGGTCGCGTGACGGGAGTGCCGAAAGGCGAGCGCCGTGACCGGATCGCCCAGGCGGTCGAGGCGATGGGGCTTGGCTCCTTTCTCGACCGGCTCGGCCGCACTCTGTCGGGTGGGATGCTTCGTCGCCTCGAGATCGCAACCGCGCTCCTCAACCGTCCGGAGGTGCTGTTCCTCGACGAGCCCACCGTCGGTCTCGACCCGACCGCGCGGCGCATGGTCTGGGAGCGACTCGAGCTGCTCCGCGAGGAGGCCGGGACGACGCTCGTCGTGACGACACACCAGATGGACGAGGCGGAGCGGGAATGTCAGCGGATCGCAATCATGGATCTCGGCGAGCTCGTTGCGCAGGGCTCGCCGGACGAGCTCCTCGGCCAGTTCGACGTGCCCTCGCTCGACGACGTCTTCACCATCGCGACGGGCCACGCAATCGGGGAAGGGGGGAGCTTCAGAGATGTCCGCGCCAGCCGTAGACTTTCGCGCCGGCTCGGGTGAGACCGCGCAAAAGCGCGCCCTCGCGCACCTCGCGCGCCTGCGAAACGGCGCCGCGGCGATGGGCTGGGCGGAGCTGCGCAAGCTCCGTCACGACCACCTCGACATCGTCACCCGCTCGGTGCAGCCGCTGCTCTGGTTGTTCATCTTCGGCTCGGCGTTGCGCCGCAATCGCGCGCTGGCCGGCGGCTTCCACGACTACCGCGCATATCTCGCGCCCGGCGTGATGGCGCAGGGCGCGCTCTTCATCGCGATCTTCTTCGGGCTCGCGGTGATCTGGGAACGCGACGTAGGTCAGCTGCAACGGCTGCTCGCGACGCCGATTCCGCGGCTGGCGATCGTGCTCGGCAAGTCTGCGGGCGCCGGCATTCGAGCGCTGGCGCAGGCGTTCGTGCTGCTTGCCGTCCTTGCCGCAGCGGGCATCGGGATCCGCTGGAACGCGCTCGACATTCTCGGCGCTCTCCTCCTGCTCGTCCTCGGAACGGGAGGCTTCGCCTGTCTTTCGATGATCCTGGCCTCGCTCGTGCGCACGCGCGAGCGCTTCATGGGCATCGGCCAGCTCGTGATGATGCCGCTCTTCTTCGCGTCGAGCGCCCTCTATCCGCTCTCGATCATGCCGCATTGGCTCCGCATTCTCGCCCGGGCGAATCCGCTGACATACGAGGTGCACGGCATGCGGGATCTGCTCATCGGCGTCTCCGCCGGCGGCACTCTCTGGGTCGACTTCATCGTCGGCGGCGTCTTCTTCGCGGTCGCAGCGGCGATTGCGGCCAGGGCGTACCCGCGCGCGATCCTCTAGCGCAGGCGGTAGGGCAGAAGTCGCCGTTGGCCCATGGCCGGGCTTCCCGACTTTCTTAGCTCGCCGCCTCGGCGGCCAGCTCGCCGAGCAGCTTCGCCATCTGCTCGAGCGTCGACTCGTGTCCACCGACCTCGTAGCCGGCGCTCAGGCCGCGCGGATACCGCGACGCCGGCGCGGATGCCGTCTACGCGCCCGGGCTGAAGACCATCGAGCAGATCGCGGACGTGGTCGCCACGCTTCGCTGCCCGGTGAACGTCCTGGCGATGCCGGGCACACCGCCGATCGCCGATCTCGCGGCCGCAGGCGTGCGGCGCGTCTCGACCGGCAGCTCGCTCGCTGCGCGGGCGTACGGAGAGCTCCTCTCCAGCGCAGCGGCGCTCCGTGGCGACGGGACGGCGGCGAACGCCGAAGGCGCACTCAGCGATGCGGTGCGAGCCGCGTTTCGCTCGACGAGGCTGCCCCGCGACAAGGCGTGAGCGGCAGCAGGCGCCCTGGAGGGAGGGCGGCCCGCTGCTCTCCACGCTCGGCGCGCGCCCCCAACCGATCGCGCGCCGTACCGTGTTGCTCGGTGCAGCCTGACACTAGGCTGCGGCGCACGCGTCGCGGTCGACAACCTGGCGAGCGGCTGGTGACAAGGTGGCTACGCCGAGCGGGCCGAGCGCCGAGCTCCAACTTTGCGGCGCCTCGGTAGTTGCCCGCAGCACGGATCGGTGCCGGAGCCGATGCCTCGCCGCGGCCGCTGTGGGATCTTCCGGAGAGCGGCGAATCCGGGGAGGATGGGCATGGCTGTGACACGACGAGAAGTGCGGCTGAGCTACGTCGTTGCGGCAATGCTTGCCGCGTGACCTGGCCCGCCCTCATTTGGCGCAACCTCCTCCGGCGCGCAGCGCGCACAGTCCTGACCGCTGTGGGCGTTGGCCTGGGGGTGGCGCTGATCGTTGCGTTGCTCGCGACGATCAGCGGTGTGCATCGCACGGCCGGTGACCTGATGCGCGTGGGGCGTGCCGACTTCGGGCTCTACCAGGCGGACGCCTCGGACTTTCCGCGCTCGCTTCTGCCTGAGTCGCTTGCACGCAAGGTGGCGGCAGAGCCGGGTGTCGCCGCCGTCACGAAGGTCAAGTTGCTCGTCGTCGGCGGGATGCTCGTCTTCGGCCTCGATCAGCATGAGTTCGCGTATCGCCGTCTTGTCGTCGTCGCGGGCGTGCGTGCAGCGGCGATGGCCGGTGACCATTCGGGTAAGCGCCTCGGTCAGTCCGTGCAGGTGGGACGCCGTTCATTCACGATCGCCGGCATCTATCACTCGGGCGACCGCTTCGAGGATCTGGGGATCGTGTTGCCGCTGCGGACGGTCGAAGTGTTGGCGCAGCGTCCGGGGGAGGTCACGTCGATCGGCGTGACCGCGAAGCTCGGCGTCAACCCGAAGGCGCTCGCGCGGCGGCTGGAGCGGGACTATCCAGGCGTGGCGGCGATCACCGAGCCCGGCCAGGCGATCAAGGTCGACACGTCGACCCGGCTCATTGTCTCGATGGGCTGGGTCGTGTCACTGCTTGCGCTCATCGTGGGCGGCATCGCGGTCATGAACACGATGGCGATGTCGGTGTTCGAGCGAACGCGGGAGATCGGCATCCTGCGCGCCGTCGGCTGGCCGCCGTTTCGTGTCGGAGCGATGATTCTTTCGGAGACGTTGTGCATCTGCCTGATCGGCCTCGCCGTCGGCTGCGCGCTCGGTGTGCTTGCGGCGGAGCTCTTCGTCCGGCGGAGCTCGCTCGCGGGGTTCATCAGCCCGGGCTACACCGCGTCGACCTTCGCGTGGGGCTTGGCGTATGCGCTCGGCGTCGGGTTGCTGGGCGCGCTGTATCCGACCTGGCGGGCGGTCAAGATTGCGCCGGTTGAGGCGCTGCGGCATGAATGACGCCGTCGGAGAGGCGGAGGGTGCGGTCCGCATGAGCCGCCACCTCGTTGTCGTTTGTGACGAGGATGATCGTCATGCCGTGCGCTCGGCGTAGCCGGTCGAGGAGTTCGAGGACGTGCGCGCCGGTAACGGAGTCGAGCGCGCCCGTCGGCTCGTCGGCGAGCAACAGCCGTGGCCCGTTTGCGAGCGCCCGCGCGATTGCGACGCGCTGGCGTTCTCCGCCGGAGAGGACCGTCGGCCGTGCAGAGAGCCGTTGCTCGAGCTCGACCTCGCGCAGCAAGTCTTTCGCCCGTGCCTCGCGCTCCCGCCGGGGCCGTCGTCCGAACATCGGGATCTGCACGTTCTCGCCGGCCGTCAGCGTCGGCAGGAGGTTGTGCGATTGGAAGACGAAGCCCACGGTCTCGGCGCGATAGCTGGACGGGTCGCCGAGCTCACCGAGCGGCCTGCCGTCGATTTCGATCACGCCCGCGTCCGGTGTGTCGAGCGCCCCAAGCAGGTTGAGCAGCGTGCTCTTGCCGGATCCGGATGCGCCGGTCAAGGCGACGATCTCGCCGGGATCGACCGTGAAGGAGACGTCTCGGAGTGCACGTACGCGTCCGTCCTCGAAGGACTTGCGCACGCCCGAGACGGTGATCGCGCAGCCTGCGCTCACGCGTGCGCTGTGACCGTGTAAGCGATCGTCTTTCGGAGGCTGCCGACCCGTACGACGATCCGGAACTTGAGCGGGACCCCGCGTGAGCTCGCCGGCCAGACGATGAAGTCCTTGAAGACGCCCTTGAACGGCCAGTTGGTGATCGTCTTCGTGCTCTTCCCGAACTCGACCGGGTGTGCGCCGCCGATCGGATCGACGATCGTTGCGGTGATGCGCGCCGAGACCGGCTTGCCGCCGTCCGAGACGCGGACGACGTAATTCCAGTGCGTGTTGATCTTCGGCGTATGTCCCGGCGCTGTAAGCGTCACCTGCGGAGATGTCACGGCGAAAGCACTGAGCAGTACAGCGAGAAAGGCCATGGACGTGTTCTCCTTTTCGTTCGATCGCCGTTGCGTGCTACCGCTGACGATGACCAGCGTACGCATGACGCGCATCGGTATTTCCGCGCACCGAGCGTCCGACTCGACCCCGAGCACGTTTCCCCTTCCCCGGGCTACGTCCCGCCTGCGGCCGGAGCCTCTGTCGAAGTGGTCAGGCGGGGCCGCACGCGCAGCACGCGGGCCGTCCAGGGCGGGAGGTACCAGTTCCAGCGCCCGGCGAGCGCCATCGCCGCCGGGAGCAGCAGCCCGCGGACGAGCGTGATGTCGATCAGGATCGCGGCGGCGAGCCCGAATCCCAGCTGCTGCATCGGTGGAATCGAGCCGAGGAGAAAGCCGCTGAACGTTGCGGCCATGATCAATCCTGCTGCGGTGACGATCTGGCCGGTGTTCGCGAGCCCGTGCACGACGGCGCCGGTGTTCGAGCGTGTTGCGTCCCACGCTTCGCGCATGCGGGAGATCAGAAAGACCTCGTAGTCCATCGACAGCCCGAAGAGCAGCGTGAACATGAACACGGGGATCCACCCCTCGATCTGCGGGACCTTCAACAGGCCTGCCCAGCTGCCCCAGCCCCACTGGAACGCGGCGATCATCAGTCCGCTCGCCGCACCCACCGTCAGGAGGTTGAGCGCGAGGGCCTTCAGCGGCAGCAGCAGCGAGCGAAACGCCCGCACGAGGAGCACGTAGGTGATCGCGAGCACGCCGAGGATGAGCCAGGGGAACGAGCCGAGCGTGCGCGACACGAAGTCGGCGGCTGAGGCGCCACCTCCGCCGGCGAGCACGCGGAACGCCGCCGGAAACCGGGCGGCGGGGATGATCCGGCTGCGCAGCCGATCGGCGAACGACTGTGCCTGCGGGCTCGCGGCGTCGTGGTGAAGCACGATGTCGATACGCAAGTACCGGTTGTTCGCGGCGCCGAGCGCTCGTCCGACGCGGACGACCTCGCGGTCAGCCTCGAGGAGGAGGTCCAGCCGTCGCACGGCGGGAGCGGCGGCGCTCGCCCCTCCGGCGACGCCCGCGTCGACGATGATCGTCGTCGGGTTCAACGCATCCGGGCTGCCGGCAGGTTGGAGGATCGACAGCCCGCGCAGCGCCGGCATCCCCTTCGGCAGGCTGCTGCTCGAGCCGGGGCCGACGCGGATTCCGATGAGCGGTAACGCGGCGACGACGAGCAACACCGCGATGAGGGGCGTCAGGATCTTGGCGTGTCGCATCACCCATCCGGCATGCGCGGCCCAGATGCGGCGCTCACCCGCGTGCCGTCGTTCGGCGAGACGCCGCGGAAGCAGGCGAGCTCGTTCGAGTTGGTCGCCGAAGGTCATGAGCATCACGGGGAGCAAGGTCAGTGCGCACACGACGCTGACGGCCGGAATCACGAGCCCGCCGACGCCGAAGCCGCGCAGGAACGGCAAGGGCAGCAGCAGCATCAGCGCGAGCCCGACCGACACGGCAAGGCCGCTGAAGACGATCGTGGCGCCGGCATGCCGCATCGTCTCCATGACGGCCTCATCGTGTGGTCGCCCATGGCGCCGTTCGTCCCGGTAGCGATTGACGACGAGCAGCGAGTAGTCGATCGCGATGCCGAGCCCGATCATCAACACCATGTTTCGCAGGTAGTCGCTGAGCTCGAGGAAGTGCGCTGCACCCCAGGCGATCCCGAGCGCCGGTGGGATGGTCGCGCCGGCGAAGAAGAACGGCAGCAGCGCCGAGCCGGTGCCGAAGACGACGAGCAGGATCACGAGCGCCGCCGGGAGGGCGAAGTACAGCTCGCCGACGCGCAGGTCGCGGGCCAGCACAGGCCCGAGGTCGTGCTGGATCGCCGCGTCGCCGGTGACGAAGACGTCGGAGCCGAGCGTGCGCCGCAGGGGGCCGATCCGGCTCTCGGCGGCAGATCCGCTGAGGCGTGACTCGACGAAAGCGGCGGCCGCACCGGACGGCAGGCGCTGGACGTGGTCGATCCTGCCGCCGGGCAGCAGCCCGCTCGCCACCGTTGCGGCGCGGCGCACGCGCACGCCCGCCCGATCGTTCTTCACGATCAGCACGAACGTCCTGCCCGACTGCACGCCGTAGTCCCGTGCCAGCACTTGCCTCACGCGGTTCGAGTCCGTCCCGGGGAGCGAGAAGCCGCTCGTGAGCAGCGGCGACAAGTGGAGCGATGCGACGGTCCCGAGCCCGATCGCCGCGATCCAGACGGTGGCGACCAGCAGGCGATGCCCGACGCAGAAGCGCGTCAGACGGGAGAGCGCGCCGTCGCTCTGCGCAGGCGTGGGCGGCGGCATCATCACACGCTTCGCCAACTTCTCATGCGTAAGCCTCCCGAGGGCGGGTCGTTCCGTAGATACGGTCGAACGTCCCGCCGGCGCGACGGGAGAAAACCGCAGCTTCGATCGGTAGATCGCCGACGCCGGGGCTTAGGGGGACAGACCCCGAGGAATGTCCTCCCGGCACACGACTTGAGCCGGATCGTCGGCGCGGCTGAGGGACGCGTGTCCAGTCGGACTCAGTGATCCGCTCTCCGAGTGCGCCGCGGAGCCGAACTTGTTCGGCGCAGCAGTGATTGCGCCACGCCGCGAGCACACAAGAAGGGGGCCCGCAGGGGAAACATGGTCTCCCCTGTGAAGCGAGAACGCGGCCTCAGG
>DATEXK010000422.1:0-3925 GCA_035257065.1 Gaiellaceae bacterium
CGACTTCCCTGGACGCGACTGGGTGTTCATCGGCGTCATCGGCCTGCTCGTCGTGCCGTTGCAGATGGCGCTGATTCCGATGTTCAGGCTCTACGACACCTTCGGCCTCTTCGACACGTGGTATGGCATTGCGCTCTTCCACGCCGCATTCGGGCTGCCGTTCGCGATCTTCCTGCTGCGCAACTTCTTCGTCGGTCTGCCGAAGGACATCCTCGAGTCCGCGCGCATCGACGGCGCTGGCGAGATCAAGATCTTCGTGCGGCTGATCCTGCCGCTCGGCCTGCCCGCGATCGCGTCGCTCGCGATCTTTCAGTTCCTCTGGACGTGGAACGACCTGCTCGTCGCGCTCACGTTCGGGCAGAACACGACGCCGATCACCGTGTGGATCGCGGGCCAGTTGCGCGAGTTCGGGACGAGCATCGACATCATCGCGCCGGCCTCGTTCATCTCGCTCGTGATCCCGCTCTGCGTGTTCTTCGCCTTCCAGCGGTACTTCGTGCAAGGGCTGCTTGCCGGCTCGGTGAAGTAATGAGCGTCGCGATCGTCGGGTCCGGGCTCGCCGGGTTCACGGCGTACCAGGTCCTGCGGCGCGCCGGTCTCGAGCCGGGCGAGATCGCGGTGTTCGGCATCGACGAGGACCCAGCCGCCGTGTGGCGGAAGCAGGCCGCCGCGATTCGGCAGCGGGAGATGCGCTCGGAGAGCGACGGCCACTGCCGGCCGACGACGTTCCCCGGGCTTGCCTTCTCCAGCGTTCGTCGCCGGCGCTCGCTGCGGCCGCTCATCGAGTCCGCCTGCGACCGCTATCACCCGACCGTCGAGGAGTTCCTCGCGCATGTCGAGCGGCGCCGCGAGCGCAGCGGCTGGGAGCGGAGCGTGCGCTCGGCGCGGATCGAGCGGATCGCGGCGGTGGAAGGCGGCTTCGAGCTCGACGGGCGCGGCCGCTTCGCGCACGTGCTCGTCGCGCCCGGACATCCCGGCCTCGCGTGGCCCGAGGAGTTGCGCGACGACCCGCGCGCCGTGCACGCCTACGAGCCGCACGAGTACGCAGCCACCGTCACGGTCGTCGGCGCAGGGCTGGCAGCGGCGACCGAGTGGCTGAACGCGCTCGAGGCGGGCGCCGAGGTCGTCTCCGTGCGGCGCCACGAGCCACGGCGGATGCCGCTGAACGTCCCGCGGGAGTACTTCTCGCGGCGCGGGCTCGCCGGCTTTCACCGGCTCGCTGACGGGGAGCGCGCGGCGCATCTGCGCGAGCTGCTCATGCCGTCGTATCCGCTGGGGCAGCAGTTCGACGAGCCGCTCGAACGTGCGGCGCGCGACGGGCGCTTCCGCGTCGAGCACTCGGTCAACGGATCGGCGCAGGTGATCTGCGCCACCGGGTTCCTGCGGGGATTCGTGCACGACCCGCTGCTCGCGCGCCTCGTCGCCGAGCACGGGCTCCAGACGGTCGACGGCTGGATCGTGCTCGCACCGGACGGAGCAGTCGCGTCGTTGAGCGACGACATGCGCACGCTCGCGCTCGCGGGCGCGGCCTCACAGTGGGCGTTCCCTGCGGCCGACACGCTGGCCGGTGCGCGGTACGTCGCGCACGGATTCGTCCGGAGGATCACGTCGTGTCGTACACGCTGAGAGGACGCATCGAGTCGCGTCTCGCGGCCGTGCTGATCGTGCTCGCGGGCGCAATCCCGCTCGCGCTCGCCGAGCATCGCTGGTGGCCGATCGAGGCGGTGGCGCTGATGCTGGGCGTCGGCCTCGTCCTCGACACGCAGGCGTATCACCGCGTACTGCTCTATCAACCCGGCTGGGCCGCGCTGCCGTTCGGTGCGCTCGAGCTCGGGCTGCTACTGCTGCTGATGCGTGCGTTCGGGATCATGGCGCCGCTCGAGCAGGCGATCGCGCTCTTTGCCGGCGCGTGGCTCGTCGCGCAACTGCTCGGCCACGCCGCGCTCCCGCTGTTGCGGCTCGGCTACGCGGAGGAGGGCGGTGAGCTCGGCCGGCTCGGCGTCGTATCCGCGGCGTTCGTCGCCGTCGTGCTTGCGGGCTCGGCCTCGGTGGCGTACGCGCTCGAGCCGCCGGTCGTGCACCTCGCGGCGGGCGTCCACCAAGGCCCGCTCGTGATCACGCGGCGCGAAGTGCTCGTCGGTGAGCCCGGCGCGATCGTCCGCGGCGGGATCGTCGTGCGGGCGAACGGCGTCACGATCCGCAACGTCTCGGTCGTCGGCGGCGAGAACGGGATCTCGATCGAGGGGTACCGCGACACGATGCTCGACGGCGTCTCGGTCTCCGGCGCGAAGCTCGACGGGATCCACGTTCGCCTCGGCGGCGTGACGATCAAGAACTGCAGCGTCGACATGCTCGGCAACCCGCTCGGGCAGGGGATCGACATCTCCTACAACATGGACATGGGGATGAGCATGGTCGAGGGCTGCAACGTCGTCGGCGGCATGAACGGCATCGTCACGCACTCGTCGATGACGGAGATCGCGCGCAATCACGTGAGCCGCACGCAGACCGCGGCCATCTCGATGACCGAGATGTCGATGGGCATGATCCAGTCGAACGAGGTGCGCGGCGCGCTGGGCGTCGGCATCAACTGCGGTGACCGTTCGATGTGCGAGATCAACAAGAACGTCGTCATCGACACGCGCTCGGACGCGGCGGGTGGAAACAAGACGCGCGCCGGCTTCGGGGTCGAGGTGCTCTTCGGTGCGGAGGCGGAGCTCGCCGGCAACGACCTGTCGCGGAACGCCGCGGCGGTCGGCGCCTTCCAGAACTCAACCGTCCGCTGGATCCGGTAGCGCGTAGAGCAGGTAGCCCTCGGCGAGCATCGTGTCTGCGCGGCCGAGGAAGCTCTCGTACGGCGGCACCTCGAACTTCAGCGAGTCGGCCATGCGGTCGATCATGTTGAAGAGCGCCGCGACGTGGATCGCGTCGACGATCGCATCGTCGCTCACGCCGGTGGCGCGAACCGCGTCGGCGTCGGCGCTGCTGAGCTCGTCGGGGTGGAGCGTCAGCTTCTCGATGAAGCCGAGCATCGCGCGCAGCTTCTCGTCGACGGGCGCCGTGCGCCAGTCGCGGTAGACCGCCTGGACGAGCTCCTCACCGAAGACGTACGACGCGACCGCGCCGTGGGCGCCCGTTCAGAAGGGGCATTGGTTGAGCGACGACACGTACGCCGCGAAGAGCTCGCGCTCCCCGGGCGACCAGTCCGACTCGCCGCGCATCGCGAGGTCGAGCGCGTCGCAGAACGGGCCGCCGAAGATCTCGGGCCGGTAGTGCAGCGTCTTCACGACGTCCACGGGCTCGCGTCCGCTGGCGACACGCAGCATGTCGAGCACGGCTGCCTGGTCCGGCTCGTGCCCCGACTCGACGACGCGGAGCCTCACTGCAGCGCCTGCAGTCCCGCGTCCAGCCGCTCGAGCCCTGCGCCGACGGCGGATGCGACCGTCAGCTCGAAGACGTCGTCCTCGCTGAAGCCGGCCGCACGCAGCGCTTCGACCTGCGCGTCGGTGACGCGGTACGCGTGGCGGCGCACGGTCGCCGCGTACGCCGCAGCCTTCGCGGGAATCGGCCGGTTGGGCAGCGCCGCGTCGCGCAGCCGCTGGATCAGGTCGTCGTAGCGCGTAACGATGGGCCGAACGCTAGCGCGTCAGTCGAGGCCGTGTACCGGAGGCGGTAGACGGCGCTCGCGGACGTACGCGGAGACCGCGGCGACGACGACCGACAGGATCCCACCGGTGACGCCGAAGGAGATCTCGAAGTCGGCGAGGTTCCAGACGTACGCGGGCGTGTGAATGAAGTCGGGGACGCCGCGGCTCCAGACCAGGCTCGAGATCCCGTTCCCCATCACGCCGCCCGCGAGCAGGCCGACGCCGATCCAGGCGCCCCAGAGGCGGCCGATAGCGAGCCGCCGCGCACCGCGCGTGAG
>DATEXK010000423.1:0-2362 GCA_035257065.1 Gaiellaceae bacterium
CGCGAGTGATGTGTTCAGGCATCAGGTGCCTCCTCGGCATCGACTACGAAGGTGCAATCCGGGCTCCAGCTAAGCGTGAGCTTGCTTCCCGGCGAGATTGCCTGCACGCCCGGGCGGTCGTTCTGGACGTAGGCCGTGACGGCGCCCGCCGGCGTGTCGACGATGTACTGCGTCGAGACGCCGATGTACGCGCTCTCCGCCACCGTGCCGTCGAGCGAGTTCGGCTCGCTGCCGTCGAGGCGGAGCTTCTCCGGTCGAACGCCGATGTGCACGGCACCGGTTCGGCCGCCGAGGGCGTCACGCCGGATGCGAACCTCGGTACCGTCGTGCAGCCGCACGCGATCGTCTCCGTCGACGGTTCCCGCCAGCAGGTTCGAGACACCGAGGAAACTCGCGACGAATGCGGTGCGCGGGTGCTCGTAGAGCTCGCTCGGGGTTCCGAGCTGCTCGATCCGGCCGCCGTTCATGATCACGATCCGGTCGGCCATGGTCATGGCCTCCTCCTGGTCGTGCGTCACGTGCACGAACGTGATTCCGACCTCGTGCTGGATGCGCTTCAGCTCGAGCTGCATCTCCTTGCGCAGCTTGAGGTCGAGCGCGCCGAGCGGCTCGTCGAGCAAGAGGACGCGCGGCCGGTTGACGAGCGCGCGGGCAAGCGCGATGCGCTGCTGCTGCCCGCCCGACAGCTGCCGCGGCTTGCGGCGCTCGAGGCCGGCGAGCCCGACAAGCTCGAGCGACTCGACGACGCGTCGGCGAAGATCTTCGCCTCGCACCTTGCTGCGTCGCAAGCCGAACGCGACATTCTCGAAGATCGTCAGGTGCGGGAAGAGCGCATACGACTGGAACACCGTGTTCACGTCGCGTTTGTAGGGCGGCAGCCCACTCACGTCGGTGCCGCCGAGCTCGATGCGGCCAGACGTCGGCTCCTCGAACCCGCCGATCATCCGCAGCGTGGTCGTCTTGCCGCAACCCGACGGCCCGAGCAGCGCGAAGAAGTGGCCACGGTCGATCTCGAGTGAAAGCGCGTCTACTGCAACCACGTCGTCGAACCGCTTGCAGAGCTCGACGAGCCGGATGTCGACATCGCCGGCTTCGCCGCGGGCGTTCACCCCCGACGCCTGATCGACAGCCGTCACGAGATGCGTCCCCACGCCTCCGAGAGAACCTCGCCGATCGTGCCGGCGATGATGTCGAATTCCTTCTGCGTTGCGATCAGCGGCGGCGAGATCTGGATCACCGGGTCGCCGCGGTCGTCCGCCCGGCAGATGAGGCCCTTCTCGAAGAGCCTCGGCGAGAGGAATCCGCGCAGCAGCGTCTCGCATTCCTCGTGGCTAAACGTCTCGCGCGTCTCCTTGTCCTTCACGAGCTCGAGCGCGTAGAAGAACCCTGTCCCGCTCAGGTCGCCGACGATCGGCAGGTCGAGCAACTGCGACAGGGTCGCGTGGAACGCCTCACCGTTGTCGCGCACGTTCTCGACGACCCGCTCCCGCTTCATGATCTCGAGGTTCTTGAGCGCTATCGCACACTGGACGGGGTGTCCGCCGAATGTGATCCCGTGCGAGTACGTCGACTTGTCGTTGAGGAACGGCTCGACGACGCGATCCGATGCGACGACCGCGCCGATCGACGCGTAGGCGGACGAAAGCCCCTTCGCGCAGGTGATCATGTCCGGCTTGATGTCGTAGTGCTCCGAGCCGAACCAGGAGCCGAGGCGCCCGAAGCCGGTGATCACTTCGTCGGCGCAGAGCAGCACGCCGTAGCGGTCGCAGATCTCGCGAACGCCTCGCCAGTACCCCGCGGGCGGAGTGAATGAGCCGCCGGCGTTCTGCACAGGCTCCATCAAGACCATTGCGACAGTCTCAGGACCCGCCTGCGCGATCGCCGAGTCGAGATCCTCGAGCAGGAACGCCGTGAACTCCTCCTCGGTCTCGTGCTCCGGTCGGTGGTAGCGGTTGGTGTTGCGCACGTGAATCGTGTCGGGGACGAGCGGCTCGAACGGCGCGCGGATGGCGGCGATGCCGTTGATCGAGAGCGCGCCCATCGTCGTCCCGTGGTAGGCGAGGCGACGCCCCACGGCCTTCCAGCGCCGCTCGCCGCGCGCCTGGTGGTACTGGCGCGCGAGCTTCCATGCCGACTCGACCGCTTCCGACCCGCCGGAGACGAAGAAGACGCGGTTGAGATCTCCCGGGGTCAGCTGCGCAATCTCGTACGCGAGCTCGATCGCGCGCGGATGGGCGTACGACCAGTTCGTGTAGAACGGCAGCTCCCGCATCTGCTCGAGCGCGGCCTGCCCCATCTCCTCGCCGTACGAATAGCCGACCTGCACGGCGAAGAGGCCCGCGAGCGCATCGAGATATCGCTT
>DATEXK010000424.1:0-25307 GCA_035257065.1 Gaiellaceae bacterium
AGCGCCGCCGGCGATCCGGGTGCGCAGCCACGTCCTCCGCGAGCGACGCTGACCCTGTCGATCTCACGGTCACGCAAACTGGCGGTGATCGGCGTTGCGCGGTGCGTCAACTCACCGTTGAGGCACGGTGCCCGCGGAACCATCGTCTTCGGCGACGGAGCGACGCAAATCGTGCATCTCGGCTCCACGCGGGTGTCACATGCATACCGCTTCGCTCCGCCCTATACGGTGCGGTTGATCTGCAGAGGGACGAACGGTCGGGTCGCCTCCAGATCGGTCGTGGTTGATGTAGTGGTGCCACCACAGTCGCCCTGACGCGGCCGGGAGTAGCGTCGGTTACAGGCGTCGGCGTGCTGCCTTCAGGATCTCGTTCCTCTATTCTCCGATGCCCCTTTAGAGGGACGTGACGCGACCCTTTCTGGCCGATGCTGTGAAGGTATTTGCGGCAACTGCGGCAAGAACGGAGTCGAACGTGGCGGCACTAGACAGCGGACACGCGCAGGCGCCTCTCGGGTCCCTGCTTGTCGAGCACGGCGTGATCACAGACGAGCAGCTTGCGCTCGCTCTCGAGGAGCAGAAAACGTCGGGCGAGCCGCTCGGTGCGATCCTCGTAGCGCAGGGAGTTGTCGTGCCGGCGACTGTGGCACAGGCGCTCGCGACCCAGCATGGCGGGTTGCTGCAGACGGAATATGGGTTTGCCGTGGGATTCGGAACGAGCTCCAGTCACCCGGCGGCGATCGGCGCGCCTCCCATCAGCTTTGTTCACACAGGGGGGCCGGCGGCAATCGTTGCTGCCGAAGCTTCGCCAACAGATCCAGAGAACGACAGCGGCGCGGGTCGGGCCGAACTCGAACTTGCGTCGGCCGAGACAACGCGCCTGGCCGAGGACAACGAACGGCTCACGTCGGCGCGGGACGAACTCAGGCAGGAAGTAGCGCAGGAATCGCAGCGCGTCGCGGATCTTGAGCGCGAGATTGTAGATCTCCGGTTGGCGCTTGCAGCCGAGCCGGACGTCGCGGCCCGGCCGGCGGCGGACACACAGATCGAACACGTGCTCTCGCAGTGGCAAGCGGCCTATGGCGAGCTAGAGCAGCGACTCGGGCAGGCGACGGCACTCGTCGCGTCGCTACAGGAGACGGTGGCAGCGCGCGATGCCTCGCTCGAAGAGCTGCGCGCCTCGGCCTCTGCGCTTGAGGCGAAGCACAATGAGTTGACGCGCGCACATGCCAGCGAAGTCCATCGCGTCACGGCCCTGCAGGCTGAGTTGGCAGCGGCGGAGCAACGCCTCCTGTCGGCCGAGGCCTCCGAGTCGATGTGCGTGAAGCTCGAAACCCGGCTCAAACAGATCGGGAATCGTGCCGCTGCGCTCGAAGCAGAGATCGCGACGGGAGACGAGTTCCACGCGTCCGCCTCTGAGCAGGCACTCCATGAGCTCGAACAGCGACTGCAACAGGCGGTTGGTCAATTGAGTGCGGCGGAGAGCGCCCGCCACGCGCTTGAGATGCGGATCGCCGAGGCGGCAGCGAATGCGGCCGGGCTCGAGGCGAGGGCAGCCGACGCCGACGAACTGCGACGCTCGGCACTCGCGTCGGAGCAGGCGGCAGACGAACTCGAACACCAACTCCGCGTCGTTCTGGCGGAGCTCACGCAGCGGACCGCGGAGCTCGAAGAGCTTCGCGACGACCTACAGACCAATCCGGCGCTCGACGCGCAGACACACCTTCTCTTCTACCAGGGCTCCGACGGCTACCAGCTTGTTGAGCGGAACGGCTCTCCGCCGACGGAAGGCTCGCAGGTCGAGCTGCCCGATCTTCCGGCGCAAGTCGTCGCGCGAATCGCGTGCTCACCGTTACCGGGCCACGCAGGCCCGTGCGCGTACCTCGTCTCCAAATAGCGCGGCGCCTGGGGGACAGCGGTTGGCTACGTGGGAGGCTCCGTAAGTTTCGGCTGGCCAAGCAAAATCGGCTGGGCTCGCCTGGACCAACGCGCAGTTCACAGATCGGTAAGCGCCGATCGGCGTTTTGCAGCGCGCGTAGCAACGCCGCCGTCGATGGTAGGACGGAGACAGGCTCGAACGGCCGAAGTCCAGTATGAGTGGTTGATGCGCGCCGCGGTGCGCATCGGAGCGTCGCAGAGAAGCTCTGCGAGCAAGCAGCGCGCCGCCGTCCGTGCCGATCTATATGCGGCCCGTCGGGCTGTGATGTTTCCCTCGCTGGCGTGTCGGCGCGCTTGATTGCGCATGAACGATTGGAAGTAGGCCGGCTCGAGCCGGGCAGCCGAGAGATGATGGTGGACACTTGCCTCCGGCTCCCACCAGATCTCGAACCCACAAGCTTGCAGCCGGTCTTGTAGGTCCTCCTCTTCGTCGCGACCGAAGGCGACGCCGGGGCGCGGGCCTAGAGTGACGTCGAAGCCTCCCAGCTTACGGACGGCGTCGATGCGTAGCGACATGTTCGCACCCCAGATCCGATATCGATCGAGCCGGTGGGGCGCGAGTCCAAGGTCAAGTGCGGTCACGATCCACAGGAGATGATCGCGCAGCCAGGGGGGGCGCTCGCCGCCATGCCAGTCGGGCCGAATTGGACCGCCGATCACTGCAGTTTGGGGTGACGCCCGCTCCCACGTCTCGCGCATCGCGGCCAGCCAGCCAGGATCGGCGGTCGCGTCGTCGTCGAGAAAACACACGATCGACGCGCTCGATGCCGCGACTGCAGTGTTGCGAGCCTGACTCGTACCACCGTTCGGCTCGACAATCAGTCGCGCGCGGGGACAGTGCGACCGGATCCAACTCCGGACCGCCGCCTCAGTTCCGTCTATCGAGCCGTTATCCACCACGATCAGCTCGTCTCCCGACTCGAGCTGTGGCGCCACCGACTCGAGAGCTCTCAGGACGGACTCGCGCCGATCTCGGGTGGTCGTAGCGACTGTCAACCGCATCACGTGACCCTACCGTCGACCACCTCGCCGGATACTGTCAAACCGGCTAGCTTTGCGCGCGCCACCAGTTGTGCCTTGAAGCGAGAGCCGGCCCCGGAAACGGGGCTTCTTTGATGGCTCTAGGCCGCCGTGGATCCAAGCCCGAGATAGAGCCGCCCGACCTCCGGATCCTCGAGCAGGTCCTTGCCCGGGCCGGCGAGCTTCACGACGCCTCCGTCGAGCACCGCGCCGCGGTCGGAGATCGCAAGGCCGGAGCGCGCGTTCTGCTCGACGAGCAGGATCGTCCACCCACCGTCCGAGAGCGACGACAACGTCTTGAACACCTCCGCCCGCGCTTTCGGGGCGAGGCCGATCGACGGCTCGTCGATCAAGAGCACCGTCGGCTCGAGCATCAGTGCCCGCGCGATCTCGATCGTCTTCTGCTCGCCGCCCGAGAGTGAGCCTGCACGCTCGCCGCTGCGCTCGCGAATGAGCGGGAAGCGCTCGGCCAGCGCCTCGGCGCGCATGTGCACCTCCTTCCGGCCCTTGCGGATGAAGCCGCCCATCAGCATGTTCTCCCAGACCGTCATCAGCGGGAACAGGCTTCGCTCCTGCGGCACGTGCACGACGCCCAGCTCGAGCAGATGCCGCGGCGAGATGCCCACGATGTTGCGGTCATCGAGGAGGATCGCGCCCTTCCGCGGCCGCAGGAGGCCGCTCACCGCGCGCAGCACGGTCGACTTGCCCGCACCGTTCGGGCCGATCAGGCACGTGATCTCGCCCGACTCCGCGACGAGATCGAGACCCCGCAGCACGTCTCCCAGGCCGTAGCCGGCGACGACGCCGTCGAGTGTGACGCGCACCGCGCTCAGCTCCCCAGATATGCGTCGAGGACCAGGGGGTCGCGTTGCACCTGCGCCGCAGGACCTTCCGCGATCTTGCAGCCACGGTCGAGCACGATCACGGGGTCGCACAGGCGCATCACGAGCGGCATGTCGTGCTCGACGACGAGGAACGTGAGGCCCTCGTCGTGCAGCCGGCGGATGTGACTCTCGATCGTCTCGATCAGCACCGGGTTGACGCCGGCGGTCGGCTCGTCGAGCAGCACGAGCGAGGGCCTGCTCATCAGCGTCGCAGCGAACTCGAGCAGCTTCCGCTGGCCGAACGAAAGCTCGGCGGCGACGATGTTCGCGTGGCCGGCGAGATTGAACTCCGCGAGCAGCTCCTCGCCGCGCGTTCGTTCCGCCGCGCCGACTCGAGGCTTTCCGGCCTGCCACCATGTCTGCGGCGACGCGAGCACGAGATTCTCGAGCACGGTCAGCTGCGCGAACACTCGCGCCTGCTGAAAGGTGCGGATCAAGCCTCGCCGTGCGAGTCGCGTGGGATCCGGACGGCGCACGGGCCGGCCGTCGAAAAGGATCTGGCCGCGGTCGGCCGGCAGATAGCCGGTGACGAGGTTGAAGACGGTCGTCTTCCCCGATCCGTTCGGCCCGATCAGTCCCGTGATCGAGCCGGCCTCGACGGCGAAGGAGCAGTCGTCGACCGCGGTCACCCCGCCGAACCGCTTGACGAGACCCTGCACCTCGAGGAGCGCGTTCACGACGCGACGACCTCCTTCGCCTGCGGTCCGCGGCCGGGATCGGGCGGCAGCTGCCGTGTCCGCAGACGCCGCGCGCGCTCGGCGATCGAGGGGAGGATGCCGCGCGGTAGGAGCAGCATCACGACGAGGAACACGGCGGCGTAGCCGACGAGGTAGAGGTTGCTTGCGCCGAGGCGGTAGGCGAGATACTGCTGGGCGGGGACGAGGATGAACGCACCCAGCACCGGTCCCCAGAGCGTGCCCTTGCCGCCGAGATAGACCATCAGCACCATGCCGATCGTCACGAGCGGATCGACCGCGAACTGCGGGTAGATGAACCCGATGTAGTACCCCCAGACGCCGCCGGCCATCGCGACGAGCCCGCTCGACAACGCGAAGGCGACCATCTTGGCGAAGCCCGTCTGGACGCCCAGGCCGCGCGCACGATCCTCGTCGTCGCGGATCGACAGGAGCGCGAGCCCGAGCTTGCTGCCGCGGATCCACCAGCTGGCGAGCATCGACAGCGCGAGCATCCCGAGCATCGCGTAGAAGAACGGCTCCTCGAAGGTCGCAACCGGGAAGCTCGGCGGGGGTAGCGAGATTCCCTGGGATCCGCCCGTGATCGAGCGGAGGTTGTAGGCGAGCTGCTGGACGACGAAGAGCAGAGTGATCGTCACGATCGCGAATGTCGCGGCGCGCGTCCGGAACGCGACCCAGCCGATGGGAACCGCGACGAGAGCAACACCGATCCCGACGAGCGGCAACACGTAGAAGGGGCGGTAGCCGGAGCCGATCGAGACATGCGTGAACGTGATCCCGATCGCGTACGCGCCGACACCGAAGAAGGCGGCGTGGCCGAGCGAGATGTAGCCGGAGTAGCCGCCGATGATGTTCCACGCCGAGCCGAGCGCAGCGAACATCAGCGTGAAGATGAAGAGGTTCTGCACCCAGGGCTGGGTGAAGCCGAACGGGACCGCCGAAAGGACGCCAAACGCGACCGCCGCACGGATGACGCCGCCGGTGCGGATCCGGCTCAGATCGCACCCCGCACACGTGCGCCGAAGAGCCCCTGCGGGCGCAGAACGAGCATCACGATCAGTACGACGAAGAAGGTGAAGCTCGCCCACGTCGGCGAGAACTCGGCGGAGAACAGCGACTCGGCCAGCCCCATGCCAAGCGCCGCGATCACCGCGCCGCCGAGCGACCCGAGACCGCCGAGCACGATGATCGTGAGCAGCCGCGAGATGAGGTCGTAATGACTGCCCGGATTGAACGGGAAGACGATTCCGTATACGGCGCCTGCCGCGCTCGCCGTGGCGACGCTCAGGCCGAAGCCGAGCGCGGAGACGAGCCGCGTCTCGACGCCGAGCAGCCGCGCTGCGGTGGGGTTCTGCACGGTCGCGCGCACGGCCCGGCCCAGCTTCGTGAAGCGCAAGATCGCGAACAGCAGCACGAGCACGACGATCGAGGCGACGAAGGCGTACGTGCGAGCGACTGAGATGTAGTAGCCGAGCACGGTCCACGAGCGGTCGGCGTAGCTCGTGATCGTCGAGCGATACGTCGTCTGGTAGGCAATGCTGAGAATTCCCTCGATGCCGAGCGCGATCGCCCAGGTGACAAGGATTGAAAGCTCCTCCCGCTCCTCCTCACGGAGCGGGCGGAGGAAGACGATCTGCAGCACGACACCGAGCACGAACATCGCCGGCGTGAGCACGAGCAGGCCGATGAACGGATCAATCCCGAGACTGCTGTAGAGCGTGTAGCTCAGGTAAGCGCCGAGGATGATCAACGCCCCTTGCGCGACGTTGATCACCCTCATGACTCCGAAGCCCAGAGCGAGCCCGCTCGCCATCAGGGCGTACACGCCACCGGTGAGCAGGCCGAGGATGCAGGCCTGTATGAAGACGTGCACTTGCTGCTACGACTCCTTTACTTGCCCCAGGCCGGCTTGGGCGAGAACGGCTTGGCGAGCGCGAAGCTCTTCGGATAGACCGGAAGCAGCTTCCCGCCGACCCACTCGACGAGCAGGTCGTTGCCGCTCGGCGATCCGTTGGCGTCCCAAGAGAGGTTGCCCTCGATCGTCGGCCAGGTGCCCTGGTGCAGAGCGGTGATGATCTTCTTGTTGTCGATGGCGCCGACCTTCTTGACAGCCAGCTGCAGGAGCTGACCAACAGCCCACGCCTCCGACGAGTTGTTGTCGATCTGGAACTTGTTCCCGCCGTACTTCTTGATGTACTCCGAGACGAAGAGCTTGTTCCCGCTCGTCGGCGCGGTCGGCGTCCAGTCGCTACAGCTGAAGATCCCGTTCACGTTCTTCGCCCCGACCTTGCTCGGGAACTCGGTCGGCGAGTTCGCGCCGTTCGAGAAGAACAGGAACTTCGGGTTGTAGTTCGCCTGGATCAACGCCTTTACCTGGCTGTACGCGTCGACGGACTGCGTACCGCCGATGATCATGTCGGGCTTCGGCGCGATCGCCTTGCCGATGATCGGCGTTAGGTCCGTCGTCTCCGCCGGGTAGATCGTCTTGTAGACGGTCTTCACGCCGCTCTTCTCGAGCTTGGCACGCATTGCGTCGGCGATCGGCGAGGAGAACGGGTCGTCGAGCGATGCGTACGACGCCGTCTTCGGCTGCTGGGCCTTCGGCAGCGTCTTGAGGTACTGCACGAACGTGTCACCGCACTTCACGACCGGCGCAGGCTGCACGAAGAACAGATTGTGCAGGTGGAGGGCGAAGACCTTCGGCCCGCCGCCCGCCGGCTCGAGGAATGCGTAGCCGTAGCGGTTCGCGACCGTGGCCGCCGGACCGGTGAGCAACGACGAGAACGGTCCGAACGTGAGATCGACCTTGTCCCGCGTGATCAGGTTCTGGTAGTTCGACACGACTTGGTTCGGGCTCGACGCGTCGTCGACGATCTTCAGCTGCACCTGGCGGCCGAGGATCCCACCGTGGGCGTTGACATAGGCCGCCCAGAGGTCGTAGCCGCGTTTCACAGCCTTACCCGGGTCGGAGAAGTCACCGCTCAGCGAGAGCGAGATCCCGATCTTGATCGGGCCCGCCGTTGGACTCGCGGCTGCGCCCGCTGCAAGCCACGCCGAAACGGCCGCGACGACTACGAGCGCGATGATCTGCGTCCGCTTCCCCATCTGAACCTCCCTTTGTCAGACAAGCAGACTAACGTCGCGATTTACGCATACCTTCTTCGTAAAAGCAAATGCAACACCCTTGGGGTGCTTGCCAGGCGGCCCGAGCGCAGGGTAGAGTCTCGCGGTCTGGTTGTCCGACAACACGACAAAGGACCCCGATCACGATGAGCTTCCAGCCGATCGAGCGCCGCAAGGTCTACGAGCTGATCGCCGACCAGCTGCTTTCCGAGATCAGCGAGCGCCGCCTTCGGCCCGGAGACGTGATTCCGCCCGAGCGCGAGCTCACGCGCCTGTACCGCGCCGGACGCTCCTCCGTCCGCGAGGCGCTGCGCATGCTCGAGTCGCGCGGCGTCATCTCGTCGATCGGGACCGGCGCGTTCGTCGTCGCCGGCTACGCGAACTCGCTCAACAGCTCGCTGCTGCTCCTGCTGAGCCTCGACCAGGCGACCATGCACGACATCTACGAGCTGCGGCGCATTCTCGAGTGCGAGGCGGCGGCGCTCGCCGCGCACCGGCACACGGAAGCCCATCTCACGCTCATGGACGCCGCAATCGCCGAGATGCAGGCCGGCCTCGAGGCACCGGCTGCGGAGCGGGCAGAGCTCTACATCGACGGCGACCTCCGCTTCCACCTGGCCGTTGCCGAGGCGACACAGAACGGGTTGCTCCTGCACTCGATGCGCGCCCTGCGCGACGTGATCCGTCGTGCATTGACGTCGATCTTCACTATCCCGGAGAGCCCGGAGCGCTCGCACGAGCAGCACCTGGCGATTCGCGCGGCCATCGCCGACGGCGACGCCGAGCGCGCACGGGTCACGATGCACGATCATCTCGTTCGCGTCGAGTCGGACGTACGTCGCGCGCTCTCCGCCGGCGTCAATCCCGCGAACGGAGGGACGGTGCAAGCTGATGGCTGAGCTCGGGTACGTCGGTCTGGGGGTCATGGGCGGCGGCGTCGCAAAGCGGCTGCTCGACGCCGGTCACACCGTCACCGGCTGGAACCGGACGCGCGACAAGGCGCAGTGGCTCATCGACGCCGGCATGCAGTGGGCCGATACGCCGCGCGACGTTGCGCAGGCCAGCGACATCGTCTTCACGATGGTGACGAACACCGCCGCGGTGCAGGCCGTGACCGAAGGCCCGGACGGAATCCTCGCCGGTCTCACACCCGGAAAGGTCTACGTCGACATGTCGACGGCAAGCCCGGAGAATTCGCGTGCGCTCGCGGAGCGGGTCCATGCGCTCGGTGCGCACATGCTCGATGCGCCCGTGTCGGGCAGCGTCATCACGCTCGAGCAGGGCAAGTTGACGGTGATGGTCGGCGGTGACATCGCCGTGTTCGAGCGCGCGCTTCCCGTGCTCGAGGCGATCGGCCCGAAGGTCTTCCACCTCGGCCCCAACGGCGCTGCGGTGACGATGAAGATCGCGATGAACCTCAACCTCGCGGTGCAGATGCTCGCCTTCAGCGAGGGCGTGCTGCTCGCTGAGAAGAGCGGCATCCCGCGTGAGCGTGCGGTCGAGGTCATGCTTGCGAGCGTCATCGCCTCGCCGATGGTCGCGTACCGCGGCCCCTTCGTGCTCGAGCAGCCCGAGGAAGCCTGGTTCGACGTCAACATGATGCAGAAGGACATGAATCTCGCCCTCGAGCTCGGCCGGCAGCTCGACGTGCCGCTGCCGACGACGGCGATCACGAACGAGATGCTGACCGCAGCACGCGGCCTCGGCTTCGAGAAGAAGGACTTCGCGGTGCTGTTCGACGCGCTCGCGGCGATGTCGGGGATCGGAGCCGGCGCGCCGTCATGAGCGCCGCCGCCGAGCATGCGTCTCCCGGCTCTGTCGCGCCGGAAGGCCCCTGGCTCGACATGTACAGCGGGATGACGACGATCCGGTTGTTCGAGGAGCAGGTGAACGACCTCTACCGCGGCGCCAAGATGCCGGGCCTTGCGCACCTCTACATCGGTGAGGAGGCTGTTGCCGTCGGCGTCTGCTCGGCGCTTCGCCGTGACGACTACATCACGAGCACGCATCGCGGCCACGGGCACTGCCTCGCGAAGGGCGCCGACGTCGGGCGGATGTTCGCCGAGTTGCTCGGCAAGGAGTCCGGCTACTGCAAGGGCAAGGGCGGCTCGATGCACATCGCCGATCACGCGAACGGGAACCTCGGCGCGAACGCAATCGTCGGCGGCTCCACCGGGATCGCAACCGGCGCCGCGTTCTCGGCACGGCGGCGCGGCACCGACCAGGTTGCGGTGTGCTTCTTCGGCGACGGCGCGCTCGGCCAGGGTCTGCTGTACGAGGTGATGAACATGGCGTCGCTCTGGACGTTGCCCGTCATCTACGTCTGCGAGAACAACCTCTACAACGAGTACACGCATTACCTCGAGTCGACCGCCGGCGAGATCCTCGACCGTCCGCGGTCGTTCGGGATCGAGTCGGCCGAGGTCGACGGCCAGGATGTGCGCGCGGTGTTCGCGGCCACGTCGTCGTTCGTCGAGCGCGCGCGACGCGGCGGAGGCCCTGCGTTCCTGCTCTGCAACACATATCGCTACCACGGACACCACGTCGGCGACGTCGACCGTGCGTACTACCGCTCGAAAGACGAAGAAGAGCTGTGGCGGTCGGAGCGGGACCCGCTCGCCCGCTTCGGGGCGTGGCTGCGCGAAAGCGGCGTTGCGGACGCCGACCGGTTGAAGGCGCTCGACGACGAGGCACGCACGCTCGTGGAGGAGGGCGTCAAGGACGCGCTCGACGCACCGTTCCCCGATCCGAGCGAGGTGACGGACGATGTCTTCGCCTAGCGTCGCAGCCCCTGCCGGCACGCGCGAGCTCACGATCGCGCAGGCCGTCAACGAGGCGCTCGCCGAGGAGCTTCGGCGCGACGAGACCGTCTTCGTGATCGGCGAGGACGTCGCCGAGGCTGGAACGCCGTTCAAGGTGCTTGCGGGCCTAGTCGAGGAGTTCGGGGTCGAGCGGATCCTCGACTCGCCGATCTCCGAAGCGGGGATCACCGGCCTCGCCGTCGGCGCGGCGATGACGGGGATGCGCCCGGTCGTCGACATCATGTTCGGCGACTTTCTCACGCTCGTCATGGACCAGCTCGCGAATCAGGCGGCCAAGG
The DNA here is from genome assembly GCA_035257065.1 of Gaiellaceae bacterium. Taxonomy (GTDB): domain Bacteria; phylum Actinomycetota; class Thermoleophilia; order Gaiellales; family Gaiellaceae; genus Palsa-739. The sequence continues at coordinate 10,758 of DATEXK010000424.1, forward strand.
CGCACTACATGTCGGGCGGGAAGCTGACCGTGCCTCTCGTCCTGCGAACGACGCTCGGCGCGACGCGGCGCTCGGCCGCGCAGCACAGCCAGAGCCTGCACGCGTGGGTCGCGCACGTGCCCGGTCTCAAGGTCGTTCTCCCGTCGACGCCCTACGACGCGAAGGGTCTGCTCAAGGCGGCGATCCGCGACGACAACCCCGTGGTGTTCATCGAGGACAAGATGGACTGGCGCATCAAAGGCGACGTGCCGGACGGCGAGTACCTGATCCCACTCGGCGTCGGCGACGTGAAGCGCGTCGGTGAGGACATCACGCTCGTCGGCACGAGCTCGATGGTGCACGTCTGCCTTGCCGCCGCGGAGCTGCTGGCCGCCGACGGCATCTCGGCGGAGGTCGTCGACCCGCGCACGCTGTCGCCGCTCGACGGTGATCTACTCGTCCGCTCGGCCGAGAAGACCGGTCGCGCGATCGTCGTCGATGAGGGTCACCGCAGCTACGGCGTCAGCGCAGAGCTCGCTTCGGTGATCGGCGAGCGGGCGTTCTATCACCTGGATGCGCCGGTGCTCCGGCTCGGGGCGATGGACGTGCCCGTGCCGTTCTCGCCGCCGCTCGAGGACCAGACCGTTCCCACCCCCGAGAGCGTGGCCGCAGCCGCCCGCGAGCTCTGCGGCCGCAGCTGAGAGAGGAAGCGATGGCAATCCACAGCTACGGCGTAATGGGCGTCGACTGGGAACAGCGGGCCGATTTCGATCGACTCCGCACCGAGCGGCTCGCCCGCGCGAAGGCAGGCCTCGAGCGCTCGGAGCTCGGTGCGCTGCTCTGCTTCGACATGAGCAACATCCGCTACATCACGGCGACTCACATCGGCATGTGGGCGGTCGACAAGTACGTGCGCTTCTGCCTGCTGCCGCAGGGCGACGACCCGATCATGTGGGACTTCGGCTCGGCTGCTCGCCACCACAAGATCTACAGCCCGTGGCTCGGCGAGGACCGCTCACGCGCAGGCATCTCGACGTTGCGCGGCTCGGCCGTCGGGCGCGCAGAGATCGTCGCCGAGAAGATCCGTGTCGAGCTCGAGCAGCGAGGCCTGCTCAATGAGCCGCTCGGCGTCGACATCGTCGAGCTGCCCGTCCTCCGCGCGCTCGAGAAAGCGGGCATCAACGTCGTCGACGGGCAGGCGCTGATGCAGGACATCCGCATCATCAAGACCACGGACGAGATCACGCTGTTGAACACCGCGTGCGCGATGGTCGACGCTGCCTACGACGATCTCTTCCACGCACTGAAGCCCGGCATGCGCGAGAACGAATGCGTCGCGCTCGTCAGCAAGCGTCTGTTCGAGCTCGGCTCCGAGCACATCGAGGGCGTGAACGCGATCTCCGGCGAGCGGTGCAGTCCGCACCCGCACGTGTTCACCGACCGCATGTTGCGTCCCGGAGATCCTGCGTACTTCGACATCCTCCACGCGTACAACGGCTACCGCACGTGTTACTACCGCACGTTCGCAGTCGGGAGCGCGTCGCAGGGGCTCGTCGACGCGTACAAGCGCTGCCGCGACATTCTCGACCACGCGATCTCCCTCATCCGTCCCGGTGTCTCCACCGCGGATGTCGTCAAGGTCTGGCCGAAGGCGCAGGAGTTCGGCTTCCCGGACGAGGAGGCGGCATTCGCGCTCCAGTACGGGCACGGTGTCGGGCTCTCGAGCTGGGAGAAGCCGATCTTCAGCCGGCTCGTCTCCTTCGACTATCCGGAGACGATCCAGGAGGGCATGGTCTTCGCGCTCGAGACGTTCTGGCCCGCGTCCGACGGCTGGCAGGCCGCGCGGATCGAAGAGCAGCTCGTCGTCACGAAGGACGGCTGTCAGCTGATCACGCGCTTCCCCGCCGAGGAGCTGCTCATCGCAGGCGGCCGGCACTTCACCGTCGGCGGCGGGCTGCCCCCGATCCGTGACACGCAGTCGAATCTCAACAACCCGTCGATCGTCGACGAGGTCGTCCACTCGGCTCGCTTCGAGGCGGCGCACACCGACTGATGCCGACCGACGTGATCATGCCCGCGCTCGGGATGGCGCAGGAGACGGGAAAGGTCGTGCGCTGGCACAAGGCCGAGGGCGACGCGGTCGCGAAGGGCGAGCCGCTGCTCGAGATCGAGACCGACAAGGTCACCGTCGACATCGAGGCGCCCGCGGACGGAACGCTCGCGGGCATTCGCGCGCCGGACGGCGCGGAGGTGCCGGTCGGCGAGGCGATCGCGGTCGTCCTCGCAGCCGGGGAAGCGTTCGCAGCGACGGCGGTCACGACGCTCGCTGCGCCCGTGGCCGCTGCGCGGGAGGTTGCTGCGCCGGCTATCGCTGCGCCTGTGCGTACCGGCCGCGTGCTCGCATCGCCGAAGGCGCGGCGGATCGCGGCCGAGCGGGGCGTCGATCTGGCGAGTCTCGCGGGCAGCGGTCCCGGCGGTGCGATCGTCGCGGCCGACCTGGGTGCTCTCGTCCCGGCCGCGTCGCGGTCGAACGGCGTCGGCTCCGTGTGGCGCGTGATGGCCGAGCGCACGACCCAGAGCTGGCAGACCGTGCCGCACTTCTATCTCCGGCGCGAGATCGACGCATCGCGGCTGAAGAGCTGGCGCGATGCGGCGCGCGCCAAGCCCGGCGGCGCCGACGTCAGCATCACCGACCTCCTCGTCAAGCTCGCGGCGGAGGCGCTGCGGCGCCATCCCGGTGTGAACGCGTCCTGGAATGCCGGAACGATCGTGCCCGGCGAGCGCATCAACGTCTCGATCGCCGTCGCGACGGATGACGCACTCGTCGTACCGGTCGTCCACGGCGCGGACGCGCTCGACCTCGCGGCGATCGCAGCGCGGCGCAAGGACATCGTCGCGGCATCCAGAGCCGGACGGCTTCGGCCGGAGGACGTGAGCGGCGGCACGTTCACCATCTCGAATCTCGGCATGTACGGCGTCGACTCATTCGACGCGATCGTCAACGCACCGCAGGCGGCGATCCTCGCCGTCGGCCGGATCGTCGACCGCATCGTGCCGCTCGACGGCCTGCCCGTCGTCCGCCCGATGCTGACCTTGAGTGTGTCGTTCGACCACCGTGTCGTCGACGGTGCGCGCGGCGCGGAGTTCCTCGACACGCTGGCCTCCCTCGCGGAGGAGCCGGCGGGATTGGTGGCCTGAGATGGCGATTGCACAGACATTGCTCGGCGAGCATGCGCTCGTGCTCGGCGGCAAGCGGGTAGAGACCGGCGACATCTTCGAGATCCGGAGCCCATTCGATGGTGCGCTCGTCGCCGTTGTGCATCGGGCCGGCGCCGAGGAAGTCGAGAGTGCGATCGCCGGCGCCGTTGCGGCGTTCGAGGTCACGCGACACTTGCCGTCGTGGCGGCGCGCGGAGATCCTCCAGGGCATCGCCTCCGGGATCACCGAGCGTCGCGAGGAGCTCGCGCGGACGATTGCGCTCGAGGCCGGCAAGCCGATCCGCGCGGCGCGCATCGAGGCAGAGCGCGCGGCGTTCACGTTCTCGGTCGCCGCCGAGGAGTCGAAGCGCATCTACGGCGAGGTCGTGCCGCTCGATTGGCTTCCCGGCAACGAGGGCCGCATCGCGCACGTTCGCCATGTTCCGCTCGGACCGATCGCCGGCATCACGCCGTTCAACTTCCCGCTCAACCTCGTCGCGCACAAGGTCGCGCCGGCGCTCGCCGCGGGTAACCCGATCGTGTTGCGACCTGCGTCGCAGACGCCGCTCGCCTCGTTCGCGCTCGCCGAGATCGTGCTCGCCGCGGGCTGGCCTGCAGACGGCATCGCGGTGCTGCCGTGCTCGACCGAGGTCGCGCGCCCCCTCGTCGAGGACGACCGCATCAAGCTGTTGACGTTCACGGGTAGTCCGGCAGTCGGTTGGAGCCTCAAGGGACGCGCAGGACGAAAGCGTGTCACGCTCGAGCTCGGCGGCAACGCCGCCGTGATCGTGAACGCCGATGCCGACGTCGACTACGCGGCCGAACGCGTCGCGTGGGGCGGCTTCGCGTATGCCGGGCAGACGTGCATCTCGGTGCAGCGTGTGTATGTCCATGACTCCGTGTACGAGGAGTTCACCGAGAACCTCCTCGACCGTGTCGGTGCGCTTCGCGTCGGCGATCCGTTGGACGAGGCGACCGACGTCGGGCCGTTGATCGACGCGGGCGCGGCCGAGCGCGTCGAGGAGTGGGTCGAGGAAGCGGTCGCGGGTGGGGCAAAGGTGCTCGCCGGCGGCACGCGCTCCGGATCGCTGTGGCAGCCGACGGTGCTCACCGGTCTCCGCGAAGACATGCGGGTGTCGTGCGAAGAGGTCTTCGCGCCGGTCGTCGGTCTGACGCCGTTCGCGGACGTGCGGGCGGCGATCGATGCGGCGGGCCGAAGCGAGTTCGGGCTTCAGGCCGGCATCTTCACGAACGACATGCGGGTCGTCGACGAGGCCTTCGATCGGCTCGACGTCGGCGGGCTGATGGTGAACGACGTCTCGAGCTTCCGCATCGACCATATGCCGTACGGCGGCGTGAAGAGCTCCGGCCTCGGCCGGGAGGGGTTGCGGTACGCGATCGAGGAGATGAGCGAGCTCAAGCTGCTGACGCTGAACCGGCGGTAGCCCGCTCCGTTACCGGCTGAAAGAGATCTGGTCGCGAATTGCCAAGCGTAAGAGGCAATTGTGATCTATAGTCAACATACGGACCGCAGCCGATGAAGGAGCCTAAGCATGTCCCTCGCCGCAGATCAGCTCGCCGACGTCCATGGAGTTATGCGTCATGACCGCGTGTGCGTCCCCGACGGGCGCATCGGCGTCGTGGTCGGTTTCTACCGGCGTGAGGATCCGTCGGTGCTCGTGCGGTTCTCGTCCGGAGAATCCGCCGAGTTCCTCGCGGCAGGCGTCGAGCGTCTCCGCGGGCTGTTGACGTGGAGCTCGTTCGTGCGCGGCGAGCCCAACTAGAGCGGCTCGCGCGTACGAGAGGCCGGCTAGCCGCCCGCGGTCGGCTTCACGTGGAAGAACGCCTGGTAGATCTCCTTCGCCGCAGGCCCGGCCGCCTCTGCGCCGAAGCCGCCGTGCTCGATCATCACGACGACGACGACCTTCGGGTGGTCGAACGGGGCCCAGGAGGCGTACCAGGAGTGATCGTCGCCGGGCGGCGCCTCCGCCGTGCCGGTCTTGCCCGCGACGGCAATCGGGAAGTTCGCGAAGAGCGACGCCGACGTGCCGCCGGGTGAGTGCGCCGCCTCGTAGAGGCCGTCGCGGATCGCCTGGACGTCGGTCAGCTTCACCTTCCGCACCGGCTTGAACTCGAGCGGCTTCACCGACGTGCCGCGCAGCACGGCTCCGGCGACGTGCGGTGTGACGATCGTGCCGCCGTTTGCGAGCGCCGAGTAGGCGACGGCCATCTGCAGCGGGCTCGCCTGGAGATACCCCTGGCCGATCGCGAGATTGATCGTCTGCCCTTCGTACCACGACTCGTGCTGCGTCCTCTGCAGCCAGGCGGGTGTCGGCAGGAGCCCGCCGCTCGCGCCGATCATGTCGAGGTTCGGCGCGGTGCCGAGGCCGAGCCTGCGCGCCCACTGCTGGATCGCGGTGCCGTGCGCCGACGGGTTCCGGTTGTAGATCAGATCGCCAAGCCGGTAGAACCACGTGTCGCACGACTCCGCCAGCGCGGTCGGCAGCGTCATGGTCGAGTACACGCCCGCCTCGACGTTCTTGAAGATCGTGCCGCCGAGATCGAACGTCCCGCTGCAGAGGAGGGGGGTCGACGGCGTGATGATCCCGGTGCTGAGCGCTGCCTCCGCCGTGATCGGCTTGAACGTCGATCCGGTCGGATAGACGCCGGCGATCGCCCGGTTGACGAGCGGGTTCGTCGGATCCCGGTAGAGACCGGCGAGATACGCCGGATCGCGCGCGGCGCGCACCTCGTTGTAGTCCGGCGAGCTGACGAGCGCATAGATCGCACCCGTCGAGGGGTTCATTACAACGGCGGATCCGCCGGTGGGGTTTCTCCCGTTCTGGCGGGCGAGCGCGATGCCGTCCTGCACAGCCTTCATGGCGGCCCGCTGCAGGCGGGCGTCGATCGTCAGCTGCAGCGTGGGCAGCGAGTGAACGTCGGTGCGTTGCAGCGGGCCGGCGATCCGCCCCATCGAGTCGACCCGCAGGCGCGCGGGTGGAAGGCCTGGATTGAGCAGCGAGTCGTAGGTCGCCTCGACGCCCGACTGGCCGACGACGGCGCCGGCGCGCGCGTGCTTGTACAGCGGGGACGTGAGCTCCTTTCGGCTGACATCGCCGAGCAGGCCGAGGAACTCGCTGCCGAGGGCGCCTTGCGGATAGCTCCGCACCGGCTGCTGGGTCACCTTGAAGTCGGGATAGGCTGCGGCCCGCTCGCGGAGGTACGTCGCGAGACTCGGCTCCGGATGCGGGAGCACGACGGCCGGTGCGAACGGCGAGCGGATCACCGACCGCCGGATACGCGTGAGCAGGGTGTCGACCGGCGTCCCCGACAGCTGCGAGAGCTTGTCCAGTGCCGCGGAGCCGGCCGACGTGGGCTGCCAACCGTGCGTATCGAGGCTTCCGAGTGCGCCGGCGTCGGCGGCGACAACGATGTGTCCCGTCGTGCCGGCGAGCGGCCGCCCTTTCGCGTCGACGATCGAGCCCCGAGGCCCGGGAAGGTCGACGAACCGGAACGACTGCTGATTTGCGATCACCTTGTATTGCGGGCCGTGCAGCACCTGGATCGACCAGGCGCGCAGCAGGAGCACGCAGAGCGCCGCGCCGATCAGCACCGCCAGCCCGCCGATGCGCACGAAAAAGCCGTTGCTGCGGAAGTACGGTGCGTCCGCGCGCGAGTACGGCCCGATCCGCCCCGCTTTGGGGAGGGAGCGCGGGAGCTTGCCGCCCCTGCGCTTCGGATTGGGGGTGGAGATGGCTACGGCTGTTGCGGCTGGTCGTGCGCGGTCGGCGGGGGAGACGCTCCCGGCCGCAACGGGGCGCTCGAAACGCAGTGTAGGCGGGCGTGCGACGGGTCGCTACTCATCCGCGAGCTCGTCGGCCAGGAGGGCCAGAGCGAGGGTGCGCCACGCGAGATCCGGCTCCGCCTGGAGCGTTGCGAGGGCTTCGGACACGGTCTCGAGGCCGGCCGCCTCCGCCGCGAGCCCTGCCAGCGCCTCGGCGAGCGTGGCGCGGCGTTCGGGCGCGTCGAGCTCGTCGGCGAGTCTCACGGCCGCGACCGTGTCGTGGTCGAGCTCGCGGTGCGGGTCGCCGCCGGCGGCGAGGACGAGCATCGCCCGGCGCAGAGCGGCCTTGCGGTCAGCGTCGTCGACGACGACGTCGTCGAGCACGAGCCAGGTGAGCACGACGAGCAGCTCGCCCGAGCGTGGGTCGAGCCCGGCGGCATCCAGCTCCTCTAACCGGGGTCGCGACAATCGCCGGCCTCGCCCTCGCAGCAGCCGAGCTTGAACCGGCACCGCGGGCACTGCCACGTGCCGTGTCGCCACTCCATCGCAGCGCTGCAGCGCAGGCACTTCTCCGTGACGGGCTCGGGCGCAGCGGCAGTCATGCCAGAGAGGCTACGCGGTGTATCCGACGGAACGAGCTCAGGCTGTGCCCGTGGCGGAGCTCACTCGTCAGACACGTACTCGTCGGCGATCGAGAGCACGTCGTCGAGGATTGCGATGCCCTCGTCGAGCTCTTCGCGCGTGATCGTGAGCGGTGGGCAGACCATGATCACGTTCCAGTGCGTCATCAGGCTCAGGCCGCGCTCCATCGCCGCCTTCGTGAGCCGTGTCATCGGCGCCGCAGCCTCGCCGCTGCCGTTGAACGGAACGAGCGGCTCCCGCGTCTCGCGCGAGGTGACGAGCTCGAGGCCCCAGAAGCAGCCGAGGCCGCGCACCTCGCCGATCGACGGATGCTTCGCCGCGAGTCCGTGCAGCGCTTCCTGGAATACGGGCCCGAGCTCGGCAACATGCTCGACGATGCCTTCCTCGCGGAACGCCTCGATCGATGCGACAGCGACGGCGCAGGCGAGCGGATGGCCGCTGTACGTCAGTCCGCCGGCGAAGTACTTGTCGCGAAGCCACGCGGCGATCGGCTCGCGTACGGCCATCGCGCCGAGCGGCACGTAGCCCGAGTTGATGCCTTTCGCCATCGTGATGATGTCGGGCACGACGTTCCAGTTGTCGCAGGCGAACCAGGCGCCGGTGCGTCCGAAGCCGGACATCACCTCGTCGGCGATGAGCAGGATGCCGTGGCGGTCGCAAACCTCGCGGATCGACTGGAGGTACCCGTCGGGCGGAACGATGATCCCGTTCGTTCCCGTCACCGGCTCGAGGATCACGGCGGCGACGGTGTCGGCGCCCTCGTACTGGAGGATCTCCTCGAGGTGCGGCGCGCCGGTGCACACGGGACACGGATCGGGGTGGCCCGCAGAGCAGCGGTACGTGTAGGGGTCGAACATGCGCACGACACCGGACACGCCGGGCTCGGCGGGCCAGCGGCGCGGGTCGCCGGTGAGCGTGATCGCGCCCGCTGTCGCACCGTGGTAGCTGCGGTAGCGCGCGATGATCTTGTGGCGGCCGGTGTACCAGCGCGCAAGCTTGATCGCGTTCTCGTTCGCCTCGGCGCCGCCGTTCGTGAAGAACGTCATCGAGATGTCACCCGGTGTGACCTCGGCGATCAGGTGCGCGAGCCTGGAGCGCGGCTCGGTCGCCATGCCGGGCCCGATCGTGCAGAGCTTGTCGGCCTGCTCCTTGATCGCCGCGACGAGCTTCGGATGCTGATGCCCGATCGAGACGTTGACGAGCTGGGAGGCGAAGTCGAGATAGCGCTTGCCGTCGTAGTCCCAGAAGTAGCGGCCTTCCGCGCCGGCGACGGGCAACGGGTTGATCGCGTTCTGCACCGACCACGAGTGGATGACGTACTGCTTCGCGTCCTCGCGGACCTGCTCGCCCAGCTGCGAATTCTTCTCTGTCGTGGCCACCAGATGCCTCCTCGTCGTTGGTATGAGCGTAGCGCTAGGCTGGCCGGGACAAGGAGGCATACGACATGACCGAGCTTGCAACCCCGCCCGTCGGCGAGCACACGAGCGTCACGAGGATCAACCACTGGATCGGCGGCCGCGCGGTCGCCGGAACGTCGGGCCGCACGAGCCCGGTCTACAACCCCGCGACCGGACAGCAGACGGGCGCGCTCGATCTTGCAACCGTCGAGGAGGTCGACCAGGCGGTCCAGGCCGCGAAGGCGGCGTTCGAGAGCTGGCGCTCGGTCTCGCTTGCGAAGCGCGCAGAGCTCTTCTTCAACATCCGCGAGCTCGTGCACGAGCGGCGGGAGGAAGTCGCGAAGATCCTCACGGCCGAGCACGGCAAGGTGCTGTCGGACTCGATGGGGGAGGTCACGCGCGGGCTCGAGGTGATCGAGTTCTGCTGCGGGCTGCCGACGCTCCTGAAGAGCGAGTTCTCCGAGCAGGCCTCTACCGGCATCGACGTCTACTCGATCCGGCAGCCGCTCGGCGTCGTCGCCGGCATCACGCCGTTCAACTTCCCGGTGATGGTGCCGATGTGGATGTGGGCTCCGGCGATCGCCTGCGGCAACACGTTCGTGCTCAAGCCGTCGGAGAAGGATCCGTCGGCGTCGATCTGGACCGCCGAGCTGCTGAAGGAAGCAGGGCTGCCCGACGGCGTGTTCAACGTCGTGCACGGCGACAAGATCGCCGTCGATGCGGTGCTCGAGCATCCCGACATCGCCGCCGTGTCGTTCGTCGGCTCGACCCCGATCGCGAAGTACGTCTACGCGACTGCGACGTCGAAGGGCAAGCGCTGCCAGGCGCTCGGCGGTGCGAAGAACCACATGATCGTGCTGCCGGACGCCGACGTGAACATGGCCGCCGACGCGGCGGTCTCCGCTGCGTACGGCTCGGCCGGCGAACGCTGCATGGCCGTCTCGCAGGTCGTAGCCGTCGGCAACGTCGCCGAGCCGCTGATCGCTGCGATCAAGGAGCGGATTCCGAAGCTGAAGGTCGGCGACGGCATGGATCCGTCGTCGGAGATGGGGCCGCTGATCACCAAGGAGGCCCGCGACCGTGTCGCCTCGTATGTCGAGGGCGCGACCGCCGAGGGCGGCAAGGTGCTCGTCGACGGGCGCGAAGGCGCGCCGGAGGACGGGTTCTTCCTCAGGCCTTCGCTGATCGACGACGTGAAGCCCGGCATGAAGGCGTACGAGGACGAGATCTTCGGGCCGGTGCTCGGCGTCACCCGCGTCGGCACCTATGACGAGGCGCTGAAGCTCGTGAACGACAGCCCGTACGGCAACGGCACCGCGATCTTCACGCGGGACGGCGGCGCCGCTCGGCAGTTCCAGTTCGACGTGGAGGCGGGCATGGTCGGCATCAACGTGCCGATCCCGGTGCCCGTCGCGTACTACTCGTTCGGCGGCTGGAAGGCGTCGCTCTTCGGCGACCGCCACATCTACGGGCCGGAGGGAATCGACTTCTACACGCGCGGCAAGGTCGTCACGTCGCGCTGGCCGGACCCGGCCACGTCGTCGGTCGACCTCGGCTTCCCGCAGACGCGCTGATGTGGAGCTGGCTCGGCATTGGCGCGCTGTACCTACTCGGCCTTGGGTTCTTCCGTTGGCTGGGCGGCATCGCTGCGGCCTCCGACGCGATCGCGGAGTGGGGTCGGCGGACTGCCGAGCGGCGGCGCTCCCTCACGACGTCCAGTTCCTGATTCACGTCGCGTTCGGCTACGAACGGACATGGCCCGGGGTCTGACCCCGGGCCATGTCGTGCCGCTCGGTTCTAGGCGACCGGCGCCTCCCAGTCGTCCGACGCGGTGATCCCGCCGTCGACCCACGTCCACTCGATCTTCTGGTACGTGAGCGACCAGTGCTCGGTGTCACCGTGGTCGGTGTAGTCGGCGACGCTTGCGTTCGTCAGCTTGATCGTCGCCACCTGCTGCCCGTTACGCAGCAGGCCGATCAGCACCGACGTGAGGGTCTCGTTCGTGACGAGCGCGTTCAGGAGCAGCGGCGTCGTACTGTCGAGCTGCTTCGTGAACACGATCGGCTTGTGCTGCCGCTTGCCGGTCGCCAGGCCTGACGCGGGATCCCGCGGCGAGATGATCTCGTGCGAGAGGCCGGTCAGCGCGATCGGCGTCGTGCTGAACGCTCCCTGCTTCGCTCCGGTGATCATCACCGTCCCGGCGACCGAGTCCGGGTCAGGCGGATTGCTCGACGTTGCGTCCCTGCCGTCTCGTCCGGCCGGCCCCGCCGCTCCCGTCGGCCCTTGCACGCCCGGCAGCCCTTGCGGGCCGGCCGGTCCGACCGTGTTCCAGCTGAGCGGTGTCTCCGCCCTGCGGCAGTTGCTGACGGCCGGAACGAGCCGCAGGTTGCCGTCGTTGTTGACGCAGGCGTTGATCGTCTGGCCGGCCGACGACGCGGCCCACGCATACGTCGCGAATCCGGCGACGACAAGCGCCACGAATCCCACCCCGAACACGAGCTTCCTTCTCATACGTCCCCCTCCCACGACCCCGGTTTGCGCGATCGTACGACGGGACGTTCGAAAGACCTAGTTTCTTCCAGGCGGCCGGCGGAAGATCTCGGCGGCCGCCTCGTGGAAGCCGCGCGGCAGCCCCCGAGCCTCGAAGGCGGACGCGATCTCCTCCATCTCGCCCGTCCAGCGCCAGCCCTTCGCAGCCGCCGACTGCTGTGCGGCCTCGGAGCGGGGCTCGAGCTCGGGGAGGGAGACCGCCCACTCCTCGAGCAGGGCCCCCTCGACCCCCTCGGCGCGAGCGAATGCGCGGATCGCGAGCAGCAGCGCACCCGAGCCCTTCGTCCACCCGGCGAACGCGCACTTGACCGCGGAGGCGTCGCCCGGCGGGCCGGAGAGGATGCGCGGTTGCACCGGCGTGCCGGCGAAGAGCGCGGCGACCTGTACCGCGTCCGCGCCGGCGAGGAAGAGCCTCGGTTCTGCACTCGTCGGCGGCGAGCCGACGATGCCGCCGTCGACAAAGGAGGCGCCGCGTGCTGTGACGGTCTTGCCGACCCTGCGCGCGGTCTCCGGTGCGATCGCGTTCGCGTCGACGAACACGCCGGTGAACGGCGGCAGCGCCCGCGCGAGGTCGAGCGCTGCGTGCGGTGGGCAGATCGAGAGGATGACGTCACAGCGTTCCGCGAGCGCAGCGAGTGAGCCTGCATCTTCGAGGCCGGCTTCTGCGGCGCGCGCCTGCGTTGCGTCGCTCCGGTCCGTCGAGAGCCAGAGCACCGAGTGTCCCGCGTCGCGCAACACCGCGCCGAACGCGGCGCCCATCTCGCCGGGATGGAGGATGCCGACGGCGGTCACGGTGCGAACGTGACGGGCTCGCCGAGCAGCGTCGTCGTCGCCGGCGTCGTCTCCGCGACGACTCGGCCGCGGCGGATCACCCAGCGCCGCGGTGGATGCAGTCGCATCACCTCGAGCGCGCTCGGCGCGTCGAACACTACGAGATCGGCGGACTTGCCCTCCTCGATGCCGTACTCGTCCTCCACCGCGAGCGTCCGCGCGCCGCGCTCGGTTGCGCAGCGCAGCATCTCGGCGATCTCGTCGCGCCCGCTCATGTAGGTGAAGTGCAGCGCGAGGCTCGCGGCTTCGACCATGTCGGCTCGACCGAGCGAGTACCACGGGTCCATGATCACGTCGTTGCCGAGCGACACGTTGACGCCGGCGGCGAGCAGCTCCTTCAGCTGCGCGAAGCCGCGGCGTTTCGGATAGACGTCGAGGCGGCCCTGGATGAGCGAGTTCGCGAACGGGTTGACGACGATGTTGATGCCGGCGCGCTTCAGGAAGCCGTGCAGCTTCGACGAGTAATACGGCTCGTACGAGCCCATCGCGGTGCAGTGGCTGGCGGTCACGCGCCCACCGAGCCCGAACTTCACCGTGTCGTCCGCCATCACCTCGAGAAAGCGGCTGTTCGGATCGTCGGTCTCGTCGCAGTGCACGTCGACGCGGCGTCCGTATTGCTTTGCCAGCTCGAAGACACGGTGCACCTCCTTCAGGCCGAGCTCCGAGGTCGGCTCGTAGTGCGGGATGCCGCCGACGCAGTCGACGCCGAGTCGCAGCGCGTTCTCGAGTCGCTCGTCGTCGCCTTCGCGGGCGAAGATGCCGTCCTGCGGAAACGCGGTGACCTGAATCGTGCAGAGGTCGGCGACCTCGTCGCGTAGCCGCAGCAGTCCGCGCACCATGGCTTCGTTCTCGCCCGAGACGTCGGCGTGCGCGCGGATGAACATCGTTCCCTGCGCAACCGACCAGCGGACGATCTCGTGCGCACGGTCGAAGACGTCTTGCTCGGTGAGGGTCGGCTTCAGCTCACCCCAGACGTGAATCCCCTCGATCAGCGTTCCGGACTCGTTCCAGCGGGGCCGGCCCGCCGTCAGCGACGCGTCGAGATGGAGATGGCAGTCGACGAGCGGCGGAGTGACGAGTCGCGCGTCCGCGTTCAGCTCCTGCACAGCGTCGGCGGCGAGCGATTCGCCGATGTGCGTCCAGCGCCCGTCCTCGGCCGCGAGATCGACGAGTCTGCCGTCCAGCAGGCGGGCGTTGCGCACGATCAGATCAGCGCTCATGCGCGCGAGTCTAGAGGCTTGATGGGGATTGGACGTGCGTGCGGGGATGGGCCAGACCAAGCGATTCGGCTGGATCTGTCGCAGGACATAGTGGTTCTACGTTCAAGACGGATACGGGCGAAGCGCGCAGCGTCTGGCACACCATCCGTGCGTGCGGCGAGTCCCCATCAAGCCTCTAGGGGGCGCGGAATGAGACGGTGAATGCGCCGCGTCTGCCCCACGGGTCGAGCCCCGTGACGCGGATCCGGATCAGTGCCCGTGGCGCGACGCCCTTGCCCGAGAGCCGCAGGCGGACCGGGAACCCGCCCGAGTTGAGCACGAGCACCTGCACCGTGCGGGTCGAGCCGCCGCCGAGCGGAATTGCGAATCGCGAGCCGGTCTTCAGAATCGCGGGGGCAAGTCCCTTCGTCGGCAGCACGGTTGCGTAGAGGTGCGACTGCGAGCTCGTCGAGAGCCGTGTGACGAGGAGGATCGTCCCGTCGTGCTGCCGTGTGACGGCGAGCGGCGTCATCGGGCGGATGACCGGGGCCTTCGGCGAGATCCGCTGCGGGTCGCCCCAGCGCCCGGGCCGGAAGAGCGCGATCCGGCCCGCCTCACGCGTCAGCACGTGCAGCACGGCTCCGTCGTTGTAAGCGCCCTGCAGAAGGCTGCCTGCGAGCGAGGGCGTGGTGAGGGTGGTGATCGGCGTCCAGATCTTGCCGTCGTGAGAGAACGCCACGACCTGGTCGGCCGGCGCAGCCGCGTAGGCGATGTCGACCGGCCACGGCAGCGTCGTCTGCGCCGGCGAGAACGTGAGCGCGACGCCGGTTCCTGGGATCGCCGGCGCGGTCTCGCCGGTATCGAGCGACACGGCGTCGCCGTCCGGCACCGATCCCGGCTGCCAGGTCACGGTTGCGCGGGCGTCGGCGGTCACGATCGCGCCTGCGGCCCCCGGCTGCGCGACGAGCGGG